>JAJDOJ010000217.1 GCA_022340215.1 Gammaproteobacteria bacterium | reverse complement strand
CAGTAGCCGCCGTATTGCGGCTGGTAGGCCGCGGGGTCGGCGGCGAAGGCATCACGCGTGTCTTGGCTGGCGAAGTAGTAGGCGACCCCGTCGTGGACGTGGCCGAACTTGGCTTGGCCGTCGGTGACGCCGAGACCGAGGGCAAGGGCCACGCTGTCGGTGCCGCGCAGCGCAACGCGCTCGCCGGTGCGGGTCGTGCCGCTTGAGAGGTTGTACTCATCGACGGCGAGTGCCACGGATGCGGTCGAGAGGCTGCCGATGAGGGTGGCTGCGCTGATCAGAGTGTGGATAGGCTTCATGACGTTACCTTTCAGTGATCGCCAGAGATTGGCGAGGTTTGTGAGCTCCGCAAGCCGCATGGCTCGCGGATCGGGCCGCCGGCGCTCGATGGCTTTTCCGGTCGTGCACTTGCTTTAATACAAGCGCCATGCCAACCCTTAATCTTTATCAAAAACAGATAGATAAGATGGAAGCGTCAACTCAAGAGATTTGTGTCCCACAAATTTCTGTGGTCTGATACGCAGAAATTTGGGGAGACATCGATGACCGCATGGCCGTTTGCCGACGCGCCCACACTGGTGGCAGAGCTGGACGAGGCGCTGACCTGCCTTCACACCAGCCGTGGTTGGTGCCAGCGTCTTGGTTTGGCGAAGCCCCCGGAGCCGCGGGCCATGTCGCTCGACGCCCTGCTCGTGATCGCGCGGGGCCATCCACGCCCGAAGCGACCGCGCCGACAAGCCGCTGGTGAAGGTCAACTGTGTCAGTCAGCGTGGAAGATCGACCGGGGATCAGCGGCGAAAATTGAGCAGGCTAGCGAGCCTGTTTGCGGTGTCGGAAGCGGTAGGAATTGTTCCCGGTCTCGATGATGTCGCAGTGGTGGGTGATGCGGTCGAGCAAGGCGGTGGTCATCTTGGCGTCGCCGAAGGAGAGGTTGGTGGTGATGATCAGACTGGTGCGCTCGTAGAGCTGGCTGACCAAGTGGAAGAGGAGCGCGCCCCCGGATTGCGGGAAAGGCAGGTAATCGAGCTCATCGAGGATGACGGCGTCGACCTGGGTCAGTTGCCGAGCCAGGGTGCCGGCCTTGCCCTGGGCCTTTTCCTGCTCCAGGCGGTTGACCAGGTCCACGACGTTGTAGAAGCGGACCCGTCTGCCCTGGTGGATAGCGGCGACCCCCAGGGCGGTGGCCAGGTGTGTCTTGCCGGTGCCAGTCCCGCCGACCAGGATCAGATTGTGGGCCTCCTGGGTGAACTTGCCGTTGGCCAAGGGCTCGACGAGGGCGCGCTCGACATCGGATTCCTCCCACTGGAAATGGTCCAGTTCCCGATGAAGGGGGCAGCGGGCCACCCGTAGCTGGTAACGCAGGGATCGGACCTGGCGCTCGACCTGCTCGGCCTCGAGCAGCCGTCCAATCCAGGCCAGGTGGTCGGCGGGACTTCGGGGGCGTTCTGCCAGCAGCTCCTCTAGGGCGGTGCCCATACCGTAGAGGCGCAGAGCGCGCAGCTGGACGGTCAGCTCATGGCTCATGACAGGGTCCCCGCAGTTGGTCGTAGCGGGCACAGTCGGCCTGGGGCTCGTGGACGAGGCTCAAGTGCTCGGGGCGTTCAAGGGGAGCCATAGGAAGCGGCGCCTTGAGGCGATGGACATGGTTGAGGACCACCGCGGCGCTCACCGTGCGATGCTCCAGGGCCAGCTCGCAGGCCACGCAGAGCAGCTCCGAGCCATGCTCGCGCAAGGCGAGCAGGATCTCGACGAAGGCACGGTCGCCTTTGGGCTGGCGCAGCAGCTTGTCCTTGACTGCAGCGATTGGGGCCGGCAGCTCCCACTGCACGAAGGGCGCCCCGTTACGCAGCGCCCCCGGTTTGCGCTCCAGCAACGGTAGGTAGTGCCAGGGGTCGAGCACCAGACGGTCACGGGCAAAGCTGCGCGCATGGGCGGCGATCTGCTCGCCCTCTGCCACCACCACGATGCGCTCGGCGCTGGCACGCAGTGAGACCCGCGCTCCGGCGTACTCGGCCGGGACACTGTAGCGGTTGCGGTCGTAGGCCACGGTGCAGGTGGAGGAGGCCCGGCAGGGGTGCTCGAAGTAGCCGTCGAAGATCATCCGAGTCGGCACCCCGCCGAAGAAGGCAAAGGCGCGGTCATGGGCGTCGAAGACCATCTCCTGCGTCTCCCTCGGGTAGGCCACGAGGAAGCACTGACGGCTGTGGGCCAGGCGAAAGTGCGCCAGTTTGATGGTCTGCACCACACCGTCGAGCTCGACCTGCTCGCGGCTCCAGTCGAACTGGGCCGCGTCCCCCGCTGGGAACACCAGGGGAATGAACGCCTGCGTGCTAACGAGGCGACTACGCGACTGCTTCCAGGCTTTCACCGCCCGCTGCACGCTGTCGTAGCCTCCGGCATAGCCCTGCGCCTGGAGATCCTCGAACAGGCGCTGGGCCGTGCGCCGTTGCCGCTTTGGGCGCTGGCCATCCTGCTCTAACCAGTGCACCAGCAGTTCTTCGTAATTGCCCAACTTCGGCTTGGGCTGCTCGCGCCGGCGATAGGCCGGCGGCTGGGTTTGGTGCAGATACTTCTTGACGATATTGCGCGACAGCCTTAGCTCGCGGGCAATCCCACTGATGGGCTCGCCGTCAACCAGGTGGCGACGGCGGATCTCGGCAACCGTTTCCATGCATAACACCCCAGGCTTCTCCAGCGAAAACGCCGGAGGGTGACAGACACCAGGGGGTGGTCAATGTTGGACGCTGTTTCCCCCCTGAACCTGGTCAGTTTTCCATGCTGATTAACATGATGGAAATGTCACTTTCGCCTGTTGATAACTAAAAGCCTTTCAATTCCAAAAGTTGAGGAAAAGGTCACAAAGTAGAATTAGTCTGTCGGGCTCGGAAGGCGATGCCCCGCGGTGCGCCCGAGCAAATCGATCGTGGTCCCAGAAGCGATTGTGACTGACGGTGTCTTGTGCGGGCCGACCCTGGCTGTGACCTCTGGGCTCGATTGATCACTTAGGAGTCTGCTTAAAGCCTGAGCATCAGGAGTATCAGCAACATGGAAGCCAGGCTCGCCATGACCGTCCTGATCGCATTCCATCGATTCCAGCGCGGCTCGAATGCCCTGCGCGCCGATGCTTGCGCCTGCTCATCCAGGCCATCGAGAGCGAGCGCTTGGAGCTGGTTGTTCAGCGGAACGTTCACAACGAGTGTCGGGAGTTGGACACCGAGAAGATAGAGGGTCGCCGCGACGACGAGGAGCAGGCGATCAGCTCCATCCAAGTACCACAAGCCAAGGACGGCCGCGACGGCCAATGTCGCCACCGAGCCGGCCCAGACGAGCACGAAGATCGGTCGCCCCCGCTGGATCACAGCATCCATTACCTGAAATGCTTGGATGAGCTCCCTGTCGCTCAAGCGCTTGATGCCCGGCATCACCACGACAGCGAACGCAAACAAGAAGCCTGCGACCAATGAGGACAGAAACGTCGCCAAGAGCAGGATGAGCTGCAAGAGTCCCATGATGTCTCCAGTCGGTTGAGCGCAGGGGCGTATATCAGGAAGGAGCCGGAGCGAGTTGCACGTCACCTTGGCGCCCGCGGCAGCAGGACGCCCACTCCGGGGATTCTGGCGTCTTGCTCGGCCTAGCCCTGGACGACGCCCTTGAGCTCGACCGTGTTGCCCTCTGGATCGCGGATGTAGAGTGAGGGTCCGCTGCCCAGGGCACCGTAGCGCGTCACGATCTCACCCACCTCCACGCCCTGTCCCCGCAGGTGCGCGATGATGGCGTCCGGGTCCCAGGGCTGCACCTGGAGGCAGACGTGGTCCATGTTGGGCGCCCGGTGCTTCGGAGGCTCACCGCCCGCTCGACCCAAGTCACTCTCGACATCGACCAGGTCGATCAAGGATTGCCCGGCGCGTAGCTGGGCGAGCCCGATCTCACCTGGCCCACGCTCCAACCGGCAGCCCAGAACGTCGCTGTAGAAGGCGATCATGCGCTCCAGGTCGACGGCGCGAATCACGACGTGGTCGATCAGAGCGATGTTGATGGGGCTCGGCTGACGCATGGTGGCTGCTCCAGGTCGCTTGCGTGCATCTTGAGACAAAGTGGCGCCCGTTGCGCGCGTTCCAACGGGCGGATATGCGGCCGCACCGGCGAATCGTCTCGAAGGTCTCCGCGCCGCTGGGCTCCAGGCCCGCGCTCTCCATCCGATCTGGTCTCGTTGTCACCCGGCGTAGCCGAAGCCCGCCGCGGATGGGCGCCCTCCATCCTTCGCGACCGACCCGCGAATCGTCGCGGCCCGCGGATTACCGTTGCGCCTGAGTGACAGCCTGGCCGGTCAGAAAAAAGCCTTCTTTCCAATGTCTTGACCGTTTCTTTCGGATTTAGCACGCCCTTTGTTTTAAGTACATTGGCCCCCGCCCGCGCACCGCCCGCCTGGGACGAGGCGCCCGAGCCGGCGCCGCACCGGGACCTCCTCCAACAGCCCGAGTCCGACTTCGAGTTTGGTCAGCGCATTGCGTGGTAGCCGCCGTCTCTCGCAGGTGACGGTGCAGCCCCACTCGTCCCCCGGCGGCACGATGCACCGCAGATGCGAGCCCCGGCACTCCACAACGCGCCCGCCTGTCCCATCGACCTCCGATCGCCCTGTGGCCACCCTGAATGCCACCCCTGCCCGCAATATAATAACCCCTGTTTTCCACACCTGAAGATCCAGCCGGGCAATGAAGTCCAGCGGTGGTAAGATGACATGGTTGGTGCCATCCCTGGGTGAAGCGCAGCCTTATCTGGAAGAGCAGTGCTTCATTCCCGGGTTGCACCCGGGCGCGCTGGAACGTCCCGCGGATAGCGTATGTGGTTGCCCATTGACAACTTCACGCCCCGCGCCCCCAGGCGGCCTTCTTCACCAATAACCGCTAGGGCAGCTGATTGAGTCAGAAGACAGCCTGAGAGCGAATCGCTCGTCGACGTTCTTCGCCTTGCTACCGATTATATCGGCTTAACGCACGGCCAGACCGTTGGCCGATACCGGTACGTCGATACTCGAGCCCAACGCTGACAGGCCGCCTTTCTCCTTGATCTCAAAGCTACCGATCGTATCGTTGCGTCCGTTCAGGGTGTAGAGGTTGCGGCCGTCATTGCTTATTCCCATATCGAGCGGCCCGCTGGCTTTACCGGTTTTGCTGGTAACTCCATCCTCGTCGAGAAGGGAGATTGAACCGTCAAATGCGACGTTATAACCGGATATGGTGTTGCTGCCTGCGTTGGTGGTGTAGGCGAAGCGACCGTCATGACTCACGACCAGCCAGCAGGCCGCAGTTTCGCTGGTGGGTACTGCCGAACTGATCAGGCTCAGATTGCCGTCCTCGCCCAATTGATAGGACGATACCGAACCCTGCTCGGCCGCCCCTCCGGCCGCCTCGCTGACGAACAGTTGATCGCGCTTGCCGATGGCGAATCCGAATGGTGTTGTGCCCTCTGATGCATAGGAGATCCCCGGACCTGCAACACCGGAGTCGTCAACGGTGAAGGTATCGATCAGGTTCGTTGCTTTCTCGGTGACGACGAGTACATCCCCATCCGAATTGAAAGTGATCTGGGCGGGGGCGGTACTGACTTCGCTCAGGAATTGAGTCGAACCCGGGATCCGGCTGAGCACCCCGTCATCGGTAACCCGAAAGCCGGTGATCGAGTCAGGAGCATCAACGGTCCCACCTGCGTTCAGTACATACAGAAGGTCGTGTGAATAGGTCAGGCTGATCGGGCTGACACCACCGGAGTCCTTCACATCAACCAGATTCAGCCCATCCTCGGTGACGGCGAATACCGAGATTTCGTTACTGCCCGCATTGACCACGAACAGCCAGCGATTGGACGGATCGAGAATCACCGCACCCTGGTTGCCCAGCCCTGAACTGGTACCCAGACCGCCGGTGGAGAACTCCCCCGACGGTGTCAGTCTGCCGCTCTTGTCCCGGTCGAAGACCAGTACAGAGTTGCCGCCGGCATCATTGCTCATGGTGTAGACCGCACCAACCGGGTCGCCACTGGCCAAAGCAGATATAGGATAGATCGAAGCCAGCAGCAGGCCTGCGGCAGTGCCGGTCTTGCGAAGCGTATTAGTCGAACGCGATTCTCTTTGTGGGGTACCGCAGTCGATTGCTGCACGTTTCATATCGAAAGTCCTCTAGCGATTGTCGCCCGTTTGGGGCGAGGTAAGTGAACTCCACGAGCCGTCAGGCCTGCAGAGTGAGCCGCCGGTCATCGACGGTTATTCGCTCGGGGGCAAAGGGCGTGCCAAACAATTATTTCTCACAAAAACAATCACATAAGAATGTTGAATAACCTCAATAACTTGAGGAACACAAAATCCTGTTGCTCAAATTTAAAAATATTGAGGTGTTGCACTGGGTTATTGTGGGCCTTTCCGGCTGACGAAGGTGAATACGAAACTGAAAGTTGGCGGTATGACCTGCTTGCAGTGGAGTTATTGTCAAATCTGGTGTATAGCCGCTCAGGCGGCGACCCTGTCTGACTGATCGACGACTTCCGCTCCATTGCGGAGCCGGACGTTGTTGACGACCAACTCCAGCTTCCTGAATCCCTTGATGCGCTTCCAGCGCTTCTGCGCGCTCTGAAGCGGGTTGAAGACCATCGCCAAGGTGGTCTCGCGTGAGCCGCAGTTGCGCGAGCGCTTGGTTCGCAGACGCACCGTGGCGAAGGTCGACTCGATCGGATTGGTGGTGCGGATGTGCACCCAAATGCTCGGCCGGGTAATCGTAGAAGGCCAGCAGCGCACACCGGATACCAGAAGGCGCGCGTACTGGAGACAGGCAATGAGGTCTTCGCGCTCCAGCTCGGGGTGATCGGCGAGGATCCCGTCCATGAACATGCCAGACGACACCAAGTCCAACACGGCTTCACCGGCCAGCGCATGCGCCGGACGCAGGGTTCGCCGTGGCAAATGCTCGGGTCAAGGGTAATGCGATCTAGGGAAGCGCTGAAATATTCAGCGCTTCCCGCGCGGGGCAGGACGCCCAGCCAGTTTCAGTCGCCTAAGCGACTGACAATGAAGGAGAGCGGAAACCGCGTTTTCGCCCTCCGTGCTGATTTTTGGCCAGGATGGCCAATAAATCAGCGTCTCCCTAGGTGAGTCACCGTCGGGCTCCAGAAGACTGCGTCTGACGCAATGCAGTATCGAGCGCGGGCACGGCACTTTCAAACGCCGCTTCAGGTGGCGGCTGACCCGACAGCAGTCCTGCGCCTTGGACGACTCCAGGTCGTGGAGGTCGAAGCGCACTCGCGCACGCGACCGGAGAGGTCCCTGTCCCCCCGGTCGTGCTGCTGGCCTACCGGAATCCTCCGTAGAAGGCACTTCCGGGCGCCAGGTCGGGACTCATCCGCCCGCCGGGCGGGATTCGACCTTGGTTGCGCTGATCCGTGCGGCTTGCAGCAATGTCCAGCGGACTTCTATCGATCTCGGCCCAGACATAGGAATCCGGTCCGCCGACGCCGAAACCGCTTTGGCCCGCGAATGCCGGTGAGATCACGAGCGTCAGGACGAGGGTGCTGAGGATGTGTTTCATGGTCTGTTCTCCAGTCGATTGAGGTTGCTTCTTGAATCGTGTGAGCGCGTCGGACAATCAGGGGTCAGCGGCTGTTGACCTCGGACACCGCGACGTGATGCATCCCGGGCCAGTTCTTCTCCGCCTTGGCCAAGGTCCCGGCCTTGTCTTCCTCGTAGGCCGCGAAGGCGGCCGCGTCCAGGAACAAGTAGAGCTTGGAATCGACGATGTCCGCGAAGCGCGGATTGGCGTCGAGCTTCTTGCCGACCGCGACACCGAAGGCGCAGAAGCCGCCGTATTGCGGCAGGTAGGCTGCGGGATTGGCGGCGAAGGCGTCGCGCGTGTCCGGGCTGGCGAAGTAGTAGGCGACCCCGTCGTGGACGTGGCCGAACTTGGCTTGGCCGTCGGTGACGCCGAGACCGAGGGCGAGAGCCACGCTGTCGGTGCCGCGCAGCGCAACGCGCTCGCCGGTGCGGGTCGTGCCGCTTGAGAGGTTGTACTCATCGACGGCGAGTGCCACGGATACAGTGGAGAGGCTGCCGATGATGGTGGCTGCGGTGATCAGAGTGTGGATGGGCTTCATGTCGTTACCTTTTCGGTGGTCGCCAGTAACTGGCGGGGTTTGTGGGCTCCGCAAGACGTATGGCTCGCGGTTCGTGCCGCCGGCGCTCGATGGCTTTTCCGGTCGTGCACTTGCTTTAATACAAGCGCCATGCCAACCCTTAATCTTTATCAAAAACAGATAGATAAGATGGGAGCGTCAACTCAAGAGATTTGTGTCCCACAAATTTCTGTGGTCTGATACGCAGAAATTTGGGGAGACATCGATGACCGCATGGCCGTTTGCCGACGCGCCCACACTGGTGGCGGAGCTGGACGAGGCGCTGACCTGCCTTCACACCAGCCGTGGTTGGCGCCAGCGTCTTGGTTTGGCGGAGCCCCCGGAGCCGCGGGCCATGTCGCTCGACGCCCTGCTCGTGGCGGATCAACCGCCCGAGCTCGCCGATCGTCTGAGGGAGTTGCTGCGCGGCGATCACACAATCGAGAACATGCCCGTGTCCCTGAGAGGGCGAGCCGCAAGCACCACCCGGGGACTGCTCTCGGCCTGGCGCGCAGCTCCGGACGCGGCATCGCCGCGGCTGGTGCTGGCCGTGACCTGCAGCGGGGATCACGACACGGCACTTGGGGAGCTGCGGCAGTTGCGCACTCGGCACGAGCTGATCCTCGACGCCGTGGGCGACGGGATCTACGGCTTCGATCGGGAGGGCCGGCTCACGTTCGGCAACGCGGCCAGTATGGAGATCCTGGGCTGGGATCCGGACCACATCATGGGCACGGTCTCACACGATGTGCATCATCACTCCCACGCGGACGGCTCGCCCTACCCACGTGAAGAATGCCCCATCTACGCCGCGCTGAGGGACGGTGAAGTCCATCGCGTGGACGATGAGGTGTTCTGGCACACCGACGGCCGTCCTGTTCCGGTCGAGTACATCAGCACACCGATCCTCCAGGACGGCGCCATCCAGGGGGCGGTCGTGGTGTTTCGCGACGTCAGCGAGCGCCGGGCGATCGAGCAGCAGCGCGAAGCGGCCTACCACGAGATCGCGCGCCTCAAAGAGCAGCTGGAGCTGGAGCGCGACTATCTGCGCGAGGAGATTAAGGTCAACTCCGACTTCGGGGAGATCATCGGGACCAGCGAGGCGCTGCGGCAAACCCTGGCACAGATCGCCGCCGTGGCCCCGACACCGGCCAGCGTGCTGGTCCTCGGCGAGTCCGGCGTCGGCAAGGAGATGATCGCGCGCGCCATCCACGCCCGCAGCGACCGCGCCGACAAGCCGCTGGTGAAGGTCAACTGTGCCTCCATCCCGGCGGAGCTCTTCGAGAGCGAGTTCTTCGGCCACGTCAAGGGCGCATTCACCGGCGCGCACCGCGATCGGGTCGGGCGCCTGCAGCTGGCCGACGGCGGGACCCTGTTCCTGGACGAGGTCGGCGAGATTCCCTTGAGCCTGCAAAGCAAGCTGCTGCGCGCGTTGCAGGAGCGCGAGCTCGAGCGGGTCGGCGACGACCGCACGATCCAGGTGGACGTGCGCGTGGTGGCCGCCACCAACCGTGACCTGGACGCTGAGATCAAGGCCGGACGCTTTCGCGAGGACCTCTTCTATCGCCTGAGCGTCTTCCCGATCCAGGTGCCGTCCTTGCGCGAGCGTCCCGAGGACGTCGCCCCGCTGGCCCAGCACTTCCTGGAGCGCGCCTGCGCGGAGCTGGGGCGCGAGGGTATGCGCCTGTCACAGCAGCAGATCGAGGCCCTGCAGCGCCACGACTGGCCCGGCAACATTCGCGAGCTGAAGAACGTGATCGAGCGCGCCGTCATCCTCGGCACGGGCGGGCGCGCCCGGCTGGATCTGGCCATGCCGGGCGGTGCCGGCAATACCGTCGATCCGCCGCCAACGGAGCCCGGGGCAGAGCGACCGAATGGGCACGCCGGATTCGTCACCGACGCGGAGATCCGGGCGCGCGAGAAGGCGAACATGCTGGCCGCGCTGCGGCATGCGGGGTGGAAGGTCTGGGGAAGCAACGGCGCCGCGCAGCTGCTCGGGCTCAAGGCATCCACACTCGCCTACAAGATGAAGGCGTTGGGTCTGCGCAAAGAGCCCTAGGGCGATGCCGCTTTGTTGGCCATCCTGGCCAATCCCCTGCTGCGCCGTCGGTTAGCCGGGTGCCGGGAGCTCCGCGTCGATCCCCCGGGCTACTCCAAGGGGGCCAGGTCACCCAGGAGCGTCGGAATCAGCTCGCTGACGGTAGGATGAATGTGCACGGCACGCTGGATGACCGTGTAAGGCGTACCGGCATACATCCCATCGAGGAGCGAGTGGATGACCTCGTCGCCGCCGATGCCGAGGATCGCGGCGCCGAGAATGCGCTGGGTCTCCGCGTCGATCAGCACCTTCATGAATCCCTGCGTCTCGCCGCGCTCGCGGGCACGTCCGACCCGCGTCATCATGCGCTTGCCGACGAGGACCGGACGGCCCGTTTCGCGCGCCTGCCGCTCGGTTAGGCCCGCTCGGCCGAGCGGCGGATCGATGTAGAGGGCATAGGCCGGTATTCGGTCGGAGACGCGCCGTGGGTCGTCGTCAAGCAGATTCGCGGCGACGACCTCGTAGTCGTTGTAGGCGGTGTGGGTGAAGGCACCGCGGCCATTGACGTCGCCCAGCGCCCAGACGCCGGGAACGGTCGTTCGCAGCCGCTCGTCCACCCTGATGAAGCCCCGTCCGTCGGTGGCGATACCGGCGGTGTCCAACCCCAGGTCGTCCGTGTTGGGCTGGCGGCCGACGGCCAGCAGCAAGTGACTCCCCAGGATCTCGGCTGGTCCATCCTGGCACGCCAGGTGGACGGCCATCCCGTCGTCTTGCCGGCGAACGCTCAGGCAGGCGGACTTCAGCCGGACCTCGATGCCCTCGGCTTCCAGGATCGCTTTCACGGCCCAGGACACGTCCGGGTCCTCGTGACGGATCAGCCGCTCGCCCTGCTCGATCACCGTGACCTGGCTGCCGAATCGGCGGTACATCTGGGCGAATTCGAGCCCGACGTAGCTGCCCCCGACGATGACCAGATGCTCCGGCAAGACGTCCAGATCGAGCATGCCGGTGCTCGTCAGAGACTCCACCTGATCGAGCCCGGGCAGGCCCGGGACCGCCGGTCGCGCTCCGGTGTTGATGAAGATCCGCTCGGCCTTCAGGACCTCCCCGTTCACGCGCACCCGATCCGGACCGACGAACCGGCCATGGCCTTCATAGACACTGACGCTCGGCATGCTCCTCAGCCACTCGGAGACACTGTCCCTGGAGGCCCGCACGACGGCGTCTTTCCGGGCCTTGACCCGGGCCAGATCGACGCGCACCTCGCCGTCGTTCATGACACCGAAATCGGACGCGCGGCGGGCCATGTAGGCGGCGCGGGCGCTGGCGACCAATGTCTTGGTCGGCGTACAGCCGACGTTGACGCAAGTCCCCCCGACGTGCTCGCGCTCGATGATGGCCGTGCTCAGCCCTTCGCTGGTCAGCCGTTGGGCGAGCGCGGGACCGGCTTGCCCGGCGCCGATGATGATTGCATCGTAGTGCGTGGCCATGGCGTATTCCTCTTCGATGGTGTGGAGCGGACCGGCAGTCCCGGCTTGTCAGATCTCGAGGATCAGGTCACTCGCGGGTACCGAGCAGCAGATCAGCACCGACCCGGGATCCGGGCGTTCGAGGGGCTCGATGCGGTAGGTCACCTCCCCGGCGATGCGCGTGCAGAGGCAGGTCTGGCAGATCCCGGAGCGGCAGTTGTAGTCCGGTCGCAGGCCATGGGCCTCGGCCAGTTCCAGGAGGCTCCCGACGCCCGGGTCCCAGGCGGCTGTGACGCCAGACCGCTCGAAGACCACCTCAAAGGCGGCGGAGGGTATAGCGTCAACCACCTTCGTTGGGGCCTTTTCGGCACCCGCCTTCAGGACGGATGCGGGGCCAAAGAACTCATAGTGGATGTGGTCCTCGGTGACGCCCCAGCCCAGCAGATCGTTGTAGAGGGCGCGCATGAACGGCGTGGGCCCGCAGAGATAAAAGTCGGAGGCTGCCGGAGGAAGCAGCTCCTTCAGCACGTCCACCGTGACATGACCGACGCCGTCATGGCTCTGCCTGGCAACGTCGCCCGGCT
Organism: Gammaproteobacteria bacterium; assembly: GCA_022340215.1. Taxonomy (NCBI): domain Bacteria; kingdom Pseudomonadati; phylum Pseudomonadota; class Gammaproteobacteria; species Gammaproteobacteria bacterium. The sequence goes on along the minus strand of JAJDOJ010000217.1, from coordinate 9,227 downwards.
CCGGCCGACTGTAGCGGACATGTAGATGGACATTGTCATGCTCGGCGGCGAGACGACGCAGGTGCTCACCCATGACCTGCTCGCGAGCGTTGCGCGCGCCATGGATGAACCAGACCGGCCGCTTGGATCCCGCGGCAACGATGGCGTTGAGCATGCTGATCATGGGTGTCAACCCGATCCCAGCGCTGATCAGCACCACCGGCGTCTCCTGACCGGGGTCGAGGCAGAGCTCACCCCGGGGGGGCCTGACGCGGAGCTTCGTACCGGGCCGGACCTGGTCATGGAAGTAGCTCGACGAGAGGCCGGGCGGTGCCTCGGGCCGATGCGCCGGGGGCAGCTCGCGCTTGACGCTCAGTCGATAGTGGTCGGGGTTGGGGGCGTCGGAAATCGTGTATGTCCGGGTGACCGGTCTTGGCTGGCCCGGGATGTCCAAGCTGAGGGTGAGGAACTGCCCTGGCTTGAATGCAGGCAAGGCCTCCCCGTCCTCGGGAGTCAGATAGAAGGACGTGACGGTCTGCGTTTCCGCGACCTTGCGATCCACGACGAACGAGCGCTCACCATCCCACCCCCGCGGTTCGGGCGCCGACTGGGCCGCGTCTAGCTGCTTCTCCAGGTGCAGGCGCCAGGCATCCCCCAGGTCGCGGGAGGCAAGCACGCGCCGCAGGCCGTGCGGATCGCGTCTTCCGGACCGGTAAGCATGAATGAACTCGGCGATGGTGACCGAGCGCGGGTCGCTGTCTACGCGCTCGATGGTGTCGCCCGCGCCGATCTCGCCCTCCTCGATGACGCGCAGGTAGAAGCCGAGCCGGCCGCTGTCCAGGAACCGACGCAGGAAGTCCGGCCCCGTGTCCATGCGCAGGGCGAGCTTGTAGCAGGGGATGCGGGGCTGCGTGACCTGCAGCAGGGCGCCGCCCACGCGGAACCGATCACCGACGCACACCTGCTCCTCGGTTAGCCCTTGTAGCGTCAGGTTCTCCCCGAACTGACCGAACGGAAAGGGCGCGCGCTGGAGCGCTGCCTGCCAATGAGGGTAGTGCTCGACCGGATAGGCATACACGGCCATGTCGCGTCCGCCGTGGACCTTCCGGTCCGCCTGGCCATCGCCGTCGAGATTCAGCATGCGCGCCCTGACGCGCCCGACGACGGGCTCTTTGAAAATACCCGTGGTGATGGTGGCGCCCTGGTGGGGCACCTCCTTCGGGAGAGAGACGTTGACGGAGAGCAGTTTCATGGTTTCAGTCCAGGTTGGTTGGCCTTGGCTCGGCGGGGCTGCCGTCATCGCCGGCACAGGCATGGCTCGCCGTTGCCGGTCGGGTCACAAGGCCAGCTCGGACAGGCCCTGGTGTCCCTCGGGCCGCGGTCCCGGCGGCCAATGGAAGAGGCGCTGCTCGACGCTGATCGGTTGGTCGTTGATGCTCGCCAAGCGCACGCGCATGAGTCCCTTCTCGTCGAATTCCCAGTTCTCGTTGCCGTAGGAGCGGAACCAATTGCCCGCGTCGTCGTGCCACTCGTAGGCGAAGCGAACGGCGATACGGTTGTCGGTGAAGGCCCAGACCTCCTTGATCAGCCGATAGTCGAGCTCCCTGGCCCACTTGCGGGTGAGAAACTGGACGATCTGCGCGCGTCCGTTGACGAACTCCGCGCGGTTGCGCCACCGGCTGTCCGACGTGTAGGCGAGCGAGACCCGCTGGGGGTCGCGGCTGTTCCAGGCGTCCTCGGCGAGGCGGGCCTTCTCCGCGGCGGTCTCGGCGGTGAAGGGGGGAAGCGGCGGTCTGGGATCGGTGGTGCTCATGGGCGTTCTCTTCTATGTCGGTGGTTGGCGGGGTGGTGCCCCCGGCGCGCCAAGGGCGGGGTCGCGCCGGGGGACAGGCGTGGGGCACGGCTCAATCGCCATGCATGGCCGCAACCGCCTCCTCGGTGCTCCACACCGTATTGGCCAGGAAGCGGAAGTTCACGAGCGCGGCGGCGTATCCATCCCCTTCCTCGACCTGAGCGGCCGCCGTCGCATCCGCCACCACGGCGACCTCGAAGCCCTGCTCGAGTAGCTCGCGCAAGTGGGATTCGGTGCAGAGGTTGGCGGACATCCCGGCCAGCACGACCTTGTCGATGCCCTGTTTGCGCAGCTGCAGCACCAGATCGTTCGTCTCGGGGCCGTAGATCTTGTGCGGGCTGGTGACGGTGGTTTTGCCGTCCTCGATGTAGGGCTTGTAGCGCGCAAGCCAGTCGGCGCCGGAGCCCGAGAAGCCCGCGAGGCTCAAGGGGTCCTTGCGGTCGAACATGCCGATCTTGTGCATCAGCGCCTCGAGCGCGCCCTCGAACCGCCAGCCGTGGTCATGCGGATAGTAGTAGTGCGGCGAGATGAAGACCGGGATGCCCTCGGCCTTCGCGGTCTTGAGCAAGTGCTCGATATGCTCGACGGTGTTGTTGGCCTCGACGTTTTTGCCGACGACGCCCCAGGCCACGCCCTTGGGGCTGAGGAAGTCGATCTGCGGGTCGGTCACGACCAGGGCCGTTCGGCTCGGGTCGATCTCCATGCCGGGATTCGGCAGATCCGCGAGGGCGGGCGAGAGGGTTAGCGTCAGGGATGCGGCGACATACAGGGTCTTGGCGACGGTCTTCATTGTCTTGCTCCGGATCGTTGGATGGATGAGCGGTGCTCTGGGCAGCCGGCGCGTTTTCGAGCACCGGCCCTGAAGTCCTGGCTGCTGCCGCGGCATGCGTGACAGCGCAGGGCTATAGCGACGGAGAGGCCCGGCCTGCTCGTCTCCAGCCGCGCTTGCGCTCCACGCGCTGCAACAGCTGTGCTTCCAAGCGCGTGCAAAGCGGCAGCCAGAGCCAGAGGCACAGGGCCAGCGCGCATAACAGGTCGGCAACGTGCAGGCCATCGAGCACCATGCCGCCCAGACTCAGGGCGCAGATCAGTCCACGGTTCAGGTTGATGAGGTGACTGCGTCGTCTGGCGTTCATATCGGCCCCTCCTGTCGTACGACCTCTCTAGTACAAATGTCGAGCCAAGATTAAAAAATATTCCAAAACAGTTGCTTAGCGATCCTCTCGACGCCACGGAAATTTGTGGCCCACAAGAACCTGTGACGCGATACCCGAAAAATCGAGGTGATGGGATGAGGGGCGTAGCGGTCGGCGGGCGCGCCGCCGCTAGCGTGCGGCTCCGCTGAACGGGCGCTGGCGGGGGCTTGGTCGTGCGACGATCGGAGCCGCCTTTGCTCGATCGCACGGCTGGACTGGCGGAGCGGTTGCCAGCGGCAAGCAGGCTTTGTCGAGGATGGAACTGTGCGTGCCGCTGAAAAAACTTGGGCTGAGGCAGGCGAAGTCGAAGCCGCCTCCTACCCAGAGCACAGTTGATCGTGCACAGTCACCTTGCTCGTAACCCGCCCGCAGCTCCGACCGCTCATTGCTCATGTCCGCGGCGGGGGACATCGATGCCGACTACCCCGTTAGAACGCACACCGGCACAGCATCGACTGGCCGATCAATTGCAGTTCGCCGCCCCTAATCCGACGGAGACGGATTTCCGCTCATGGCACCCCCACCTGCCGTCACCAACCCCTCTGGACGCGCCGTCGGAAAACTCTACAGTGGACCGCCACAAACGACGGTCACGATGTCGGCTGTTGGCCGAGAGCTGTCGTCATCCTGTCGGAAAACATCTGTTTTCCGATGGTCTTCAAAGATCCTCTCGGGAAGCGTGCTTCGGGGCTCTCTGAGTCAACGGAAAACCCTGTCGTAATGAGCTAGTATACGGAAACCTCAATTTTGTGGTTTTCCGCTCATGCTTGTCGGCTACATGCGCGTTTCTTCCGACTCTGACCGGCAAAGCACCGACCTGCAGCGTGATGCGCTTCTGTCAGCGGGCGTCGATGCTCGGCATCTCTTCGCAGATCACGCTTCCGGGGCCAAGGATGACCGTCCCGGTCTGACCAAGGCGCTGGACTTCGTGCAGGCGGGTGATGTGCTGGTTGTCTGGAAGCTGGATCGCCTCGGGCGATCGCTCTCCCACCTCCTGACCATCATCGATTCGCTCAAGGACAAGCAGGTCGCGTTCCGCTCGCTGACGGAAGGCATGGACACCACCAAGCCCTCCGGTGAGTTGCTGTTTCACGTCTTCGGTGCGCTCGCCCAGTACGAACGGGCCTTGATCCAGGAGCGGGTCCTGGCGGGGCTGGCTGCCGCCAAGCGGCGCGGTCGCACCGGCGGCCGCCCACCGGTCATCGTCGACGAGAAGCTTGAGGCCATTCTGGCAGCGCTGAACGGCGGCATGTCCAAAGCGGCTGTGTGCCGCAATTTTGGCGTCAAACGATCGACCCTGATCGACACACTGGCTCGCATCGGCTGGTCCGGTCCGAACTCATCTGGAACCGAGCCGCATGCCGGATGATGCGGTGCGTGGTCAGGATCACTGGCACCTCACACCAGACGAGCAGCGACTGGTGGAATCCAAGCGGCGGACAAGTCGGCTCGGCTTCGCCGTGCTCTTGGTCTTCTTCCGTGAGCGAGGTCGGTTTCCACGTGACGCCACGGAGGTCGACGCGCACGCGATCCGGGCACTACGCGAGCAGCTCGACCTACCGCCTCCGAACGATGACGAAGCCGCCCTCAGTGACCGCTCGGCCGAGCGTCTGCGCGCCGAAATCAGGAGCCGCTTTGGCTTCCGCGAAGCGACTGTCGCCGACGCGGACAATCTGACGAGCTGGCTGTGCGATCAGGTCATCGGCGCTGTCGGTAGCGAGATTGCTCCATTGATGGAGAGCCTGGAAGCACGCTGCCGCGAGCTCACCCTCGAGCCCCCGACCGTCGAACGCATGGAGCGCATCGCCCGCTCGGCGGTGCGCGCCTACGACGACCGCTTTCACGCCCGTACTGTCGAGCGACTCTCCTCGGCAACGCGCAAGCGGTTGGACGCCTTGTTGCGGCCGGAGGGGAGCGACGAATCCGCTGCCGAGGATGAGGTCAGTAGCCAGGTCCCTGCGGTCCTGTTGAAGCTGCTCGGCAACCCCGGCCGTCCCAGTCTTGCCAGCATGCAGGACGAACTGGCCAAGCTGGATCTCCTGCGAGGGATCGAGCTTCCTCCGGACCTGTTCGACGACGCTGTGCCGCGCGACCTGGAACGCTGCCGTCGCCGCGTATCCGTGGAAGCCCCCTACGAGCTGCGCCGACATCCGGACGCCGCCCGGCTGACCTGGCTAGCCGCGTTCGTGCATCTGCGCGTGCGCACGCTGACCGATGACCTCGGCGATCTGCTGATCGAGACCATCCACACGATCGGGGCACGTGCCGAGCGCAAGGTCGAGCGCGAGCTGCTGGAAGACCTCAAGCGCGTCACGGGCAAACAGAACCTGCTGTTCGCCCTCGCCGAGGCGACGCTGGCCGAGCCGGATGGCGTCGTGCGTGACGTGGTTTTTCCAGTGGTGGGCGAACAAACGCTGCAAGATCTGGTGAAGGAGTGGAAGGCCACCGGGCCAACCTACCGCCTCACCCTGCGCGCGGTGATCCGCAACTCCTACCGCGGGCACTACCGGCGCATGGTACCCCGGCTACTGGCTGCTCTCGACTTCCGCTGCAACAACGACCGCCACCGTCCGGTGATGCAAGCGCTCGATCTGGTCAAGCGCTTCGCGGAGAGCAAGGTCCGGACATTTCCATCCGAGGAGGACGTTCCGCTCGATGGCGTCGTGCGTGGTCTATGGCGCGAGGCGGTGATGGAGCAGGACGCCGCCGGGCAGGATCGCGTCAACCGCATCACCTATGAGATTGCCGTGCTGGAGGCCCTGCGCGAGCGTCTACGCTGCAAGGAAATCTGGGTGGTCGGGGCCAACCGCTACCGCAACCCCGACGAGGACCTGCCGGCCGACTTTGAGCGCAACCGCGAACGCTATTACCAGTCTCTGGATCTGCCGTTGGAGGTCGAGCGGTTCGTCACCGACCTGCAGGCCGAGATGCACGAGGTCCTAAGTGCCCTGGATGCTGGGTTGAAGAAGAATCCTGCCGTCCGACTCAACACCAAGAAGGGCGGCGGCTGGATCACGCTGACACCCTTGGACGCACAACCCGATCCGCCCAACCTGACCGCCCTCAAGGCGGAGCTCAACGTCACCTGGCCGATGACGAACCTGCTCGATATGGTCAAGGAAGCGGATCTTCGGCTCGGATTCACTGATGTGCTCAAAAGCCCGACCGCCTACGAGACCCTGGAGCGAGCAGTCTTGCAGCCACGCTTGCTGCTGTGCCTGCACGGGATCGGCACCAACGCCGGTTTGCAGCGCATGGCGAGCCTAGATTCCGGTACGACGGCCAAGGACCTGGCCTACGTGCGGCGTCGTTACCTCAACGTCGATGTCATGCGCCGAGCCATTGCCATCATCGCCGACGGGACCTTGCATGCCCGCAACCCGGCCATCTGGGGAGATGGAACGACGGCCTGCGCCTCGGACTCCAAGCATTTCGGTTCCTGGGATCAGAACCTAACGACTCAATGGCATGTCCGCTATGGTGGACGCGGCGTCATGATCTACTGGCACGTCGAGCGCAAGTCGCTGTGTATCCACAGCCAACTGAAGTCGCCGTCCTCCTCCGAGGTCGCCTCGATGATTGAAGGTGTCCTCCATCACTGCACCGAGATGGAAGTCGACCGCCAGTACGTCGATTCGCACGGCCAGAGCACGGTCGCGTTCGCCTTCTGTCGCTTGCTCGGCTTCGAGCTGCTGCCTCGGCTGAAGGCTATCCACTCGCAGAAGCTGTACCGGCCGGAAACTGGCAAGGCCGATGCCTACAAGAATCTCCAACTGGTTCTGACCCGACCGATCGATTGGGGGCTGATCGGGCAGCAGTACGACCAGATGATCAAGTACACGACGGCACTGCGCCTAGGGACCGCCGAAACCGAGGCGATCCTGCGGCGTTTCACCCGGCAGAACGTGCAGCACCCCACGTACAAGGCGCTGGCGGAGCTTGGAAAGGCGATCAAGACCATCTTTCTGTGCCGTTACCTGCACTCCGAGGCCCTGCGCCGCGAGATCAACGAGGGACTCAACGTGGTCGAGCAGTGGAACGGAGCGACCGATTTCGTCTTCTTCGCCCGGCGCGGCGAGATGGTGAGCAACCGCCGCGAGGACCACGAGATCAGCATGCTCGCCCTCCACCTGATCCAGAACTGCATGGTCTACATCAACACGCTGATGATCCAAACCATGCTGGCGCAGCCGCATTGGCAGGGAAGGCTTACACCTCGCGACTATGCGGCGCTGACGCCGCTGATCTGGGAGCACGTCAACCCGTACGGACGATTCGAGCTCGACATGAGCACTCGGCTGGCCTTGCCTTGAGCGAAGTGGCGGCTGGTGACACGACTGTTGGGTCTACCCCAGATGGTAGTGGTTGGTCATCTGACAATAGGCGTGACAGACCCAGCTAAACCGTTCGAACACCTCCGCCAGGCTGCAAAGAAGCACCTCGCGATCTTCGTCGTCTTCAAAGATTGCCTCTTGCCGATCACCCCTAGAAGTGACCTGGTACAGGGCACCGGCGAATTCAATGCGCAACGGTCTGGCCATGCGCGAGAATATAACTTGGTCGACAACATGTTACAATGCGAGACCTGACCCCATGGCCCAGTGCCGAGCCAGGCAGTGGCCCGCCAGATCCTCGACGCCGGTTTTGCCCGATTTGGACTCGAAGCGAGCGATGTTTGCCTCGTTATCAGAACCGGCAAATCGCGACCCCGGCTTGCTTTCGCCTATTCTAGCCCGATACCGTAGTGGCTTTCTAAGGAGCTACGCTAATGGGGTTTAGAATCAGCCTCTCCACCCCGCCAACCCAAACTTCTTGAGCAGGTTCGCCTCACCTGTATATTGCACCCGGTCCTCTCGACAATTTGTAGTCAAACGCAATCCGGGGCCTGGTAAAGGCAGAAGGCCCTGCAGTACCTTTCCTAAGTGTCCCTTCCTGGCCGTAAGCTGCCGCCCGGTAGCTCCTCTCGGCCCGTTTTTGCGCGGTGGTTCGCTCCCGACCCGACCCGGTCCTTTAGCCAAGGCTTATATAAGGAAAGGCCTAACGAGAAAGACCGAGCCCAAGCAGCCAACAGCATCCAAATGAAAGGTGGCTGCAGAAAGTCGACAAGCGGTTTTTCGGTCAGAAACTCTGCGCCCGCCTCCTTTCTCCCGTGTGCAATGCAAGGGGCGGAGGTCCTGTGAGGTCAGGAGAGCTGAATCGGCGGAAAGGCTTCACGCAGGATAACACGCCGCCAAGTATACTATCCCGCAGATATGGCTTGGCGCTGTAACTGCCGACAGGTATAACCCGCACATTGTAGGTTATTCGGAAACCACAGAATTACTGGATAGCTCCGCTTCGCGGAGCTATCGAGCAGATGAGGAGCGCGCCTCAATAACAAAACTAGTCGGCAAACCAACCGCCACGCTATCAAGGCAGATCGAGTCAGACGCGCCAATGCGCGCTCCTCATCTGCTCGTTAGCCCAAGTCAGGGAAAGGTATGAAAAGGCACGAGAAGCTGTTGATCCAGATTCTCCGGGGCACATCAGATGCGAACATTTCCTTTGTCGACTTGCGACAGCTCTTGATCCGGCTTGGCTTCGAGGAGCGTACACGAGGGAGCCACCAATTATTTCGAAAAGAAGGTGTTGAGGAAAAGATTAATCTCCAGAGAGAGGGAAACAAGGCGAAACCCTACCAGGTGCGCCAGGTTAGAAACGTGATCGTAAAGTACGGTATGGCGGAAGGAGAGGATGAATAAGTACGAAATCATAATGTACTGGAGCGATGAGGACGATGCCTTTGTCGCCGAAGTCCCTGAGCTCCCGGGTTGCGCTGCACATGGGAGCACACAGGAAGAAGCTCTGCGGAATGCTAACGAGGCTATCCAGCTTTGGATAGAGACAGCAAAGGAGTTCGGCGATCCGGTGCCGGAGCCTCGCGGCAGGCGGCTGATATTCGCGTAGCCTTTCTAGCGCTAACCAGCCGCTCAAGGCGACGCGGGTAAGCGCGGGTGGCGCTTCGCGGTCGGCTTAGTGGCCGCGCGCCTTAGCGGCTCGTTAAGTCCGCAATTGGCCGACTCCAGCCGAATCCATAGCTCTAGCCAACGCTTCTATTATGAAGATGCTGAAAGGCGGCAAACGACCCAGTACAGACCTCCGAGCTTGACCTCTCGAGCGTCCACTGTGTCCCACTTACGAACTGCGAACCGGGCAACGGC
>JAJDOJ010000216.1 GCA_022340215.1 Gammaproteobacteria bacterium | reverse complement strand
GATCGGCTTTATCCGCAATACCCTTACCGGACCTTGGCTGGATCCGCAGGAGATCGCCCAGCGGCTGAACCGACCCTTTCGATTACGCTTGATCTGGGCTCGCCCTGCATGCGATCGCCGCCACTTGTCCGACAGGTGGGGTCAGCCTATCGCCTGACGTCCTACAAGCCTCTATTTGGGCGTCTTTTGAGCCAGGCCGATGGCCGCCGACGCCGTTTCCCGTGAGGCACGGCGCCGCCAATCCTCAGATTGGCCGCGTGCCTCCTTCACCGAGAATCTTCGTGCGTCGGCGCTGCGCAAAGGACTTGAATCTATGGCAATGGTTGAGGATAGTCTTCAATTGCATCTGCTGTCTTTCCGGCTTGGTTTTGATAGTTCGCAAAACCTATTTACCAAGTCTTGGCGGCAGATGCATCTCTCCCTTTGAAATAACCTCGATTCAAAAGCTATCCATGCTCACCCGCACCATCCCGGCGCAGTGTGGGCAGGCGGTGGGTTAGTATGGGCAACCGATAGAACATGCCATAGAACAGGCGGTAACCAGGGCCAGCTTCGGCCGGTTGTGAGGTGACAGTGCGCGTCAAGGCGAACCGGCCGGCGAAACACCGAGTGCCCTGCGCGCCGTCTTATAACCGGCCGCGATGTGTTCCTCCGCCGATTCCGCCGAAAACTCGTAGTCCTTCGAAGGTCCTTCGCCCGGCTCCCCTTTGTTCACGATCCGCAATATGGAGAGGGGGCCTGACTGGCCGACAGTTTCGATATAGAGTGGATGCCGCATGATTTGCGCCGCAACCTCGGGTTCGAGGCGGTCAACGAGATCGCCGACGAGCTGTTTGTAGTTCTCGATCAGCTCCCGCGTGCGGATATCCCGACGGACCTTCTCCGCATACACGATCTCGTCGCGACGAGCCGTCACCTCGCCGAGATCGGTCGGCAGTCGCTTTTTGCCGGGATACAGATTGACGATGTAGACTTTCTTGTCCGCCAGCCCGCATCGTTCAACGACCTGATCGAGGGGCGAGTTACTGACGAGTCCCCCATCCCAGTAATGCCTGCCGTCGATAGTCGTCCATGGAAATCCCGGCGGCAGACTGCCACTTGCAATCAGATGGTCCGGGATCAGGTCGTCGACATAGCTGTCGAAGGTTTCCAACTCGGCGGTCTCGACGTTTACCGCGTTGACCAACAACCGCACGGGGCTGTCCTTGAGGCGCCCGAAATTGACGTAACGTCGCAGCAGATCTTTGACTGGGGACGGATCATAGATGCTGGTCCAGCGGTACGGCAGCTGCGCCGCTGTCAGTATCGGTGCGAGCCAGCGCGGGCGGAAGAACTTCGGATTCCCGAAAGCCAGTGAGTACCACGACGACAACGCCCGCCGAATCGCATCGTTTGGCATTGGCGGGAAATGGATACTCAATTCTTCCCAGAATGCCTGTAATACGGCGGCCGCCTGATGCGGGTGACTAGCGACAATGGCGGCGTTGAAGGCCCCAATCGATACGCCAGCCACCACATCGGGGAAGATCTGGTTCTCTTCCAGAGCCTTAACCACGCCGCATTCGAATGCGCCGAGCGCGCCGCCGCCTTGCAGAATCAACACGGTCTGGGTTGCCCAGGCAGTCAGGGGCACCGATACATCCGCCAGGTCGGCAGGCGTGCGGCTGAGCGGAGTACGGTTGAGGATCATCGAACCCGCCGCCTGCTCTTCTGCAGCCGGCTGCTTGAGGAGGAACCCCGCCTGCAGCTTGTCGTTCTTCAGATAGAGGACCGAAAAGGATTCGCCCGACAGCGTGGTACGGATGACGCGTTGGTCGTGACCTTGCGGATCACCAAGGAAATTGAAGCCAATATCGAACACGTCCGAGTAAAAGATCGAGACGTCGCGGTAGGATTCCCGGCCGTCCAACATGTTTCGTGCCGCAATTCGGCCCTGCTTTACCGCATTGTCCCAATGTTCGATCCTGCGATGCCGACGCCGCACCGGGTCATAAAACATGGCTACGTCGCCGGCCGCGTATATGTTCCGGTCACTGCTTTGCAGGTACTGGTTGACGAGAACACCTTCTTCCAGAGCAAGACCACTATCATTGAGGAAGCCGACGACGGGTTCAACGCCGACGCCGACGGCCAAGATATCGCAGGGAACAACAGCGCCGGCGTCCGTGACAACCTCCGTGACACACGAGGCGCCGCGTAGTTCGGTGACCGTTTGCCCCAATATCATTACGACGCCGCGCGATCTGTAGAAATCCATAAAGAACGCGGATATCTCGGGCGATGCCAGTTGATCGTAGAGTAACTTCTCCTTCGCAATCACGGTCGTGCGCAGCCCACGGGAGACGAAAGCCGCGGCCAATTCCATTCCGATAAAGCTTGATCCGACAACGACCGCATTTCTGGCGGACGACATTGCCGCCCGTAATGCCGTCGCATCGGCATAAGTGCGCAGGTAATAAACCCCGGCGAGCTGTTCCCCTCGCATCGCCAGACGCCGCACCTGAGATCCGGTGGCGATCAGCAGTTTTTTGTAGCGAAACGATTCCGCATGATCTGTTTCAACCAACCTGCGCTTGGCGTTGACATGCATCGCTCGTGTGTTCAGGCGAACATCAATCCTGCTGTCTAGATAGAAGCTGGGTGGCTGGACAAGAAAGTGTTCCAAAGCCTGGCCTCTCAGCAGATACCCTTTGGACAGCGGCGGACGGTGGTAGGGCAGAACGTCCTCCGAGGCCAGAATCGTGATCGTGCCTGTCCCATCCTCGGAGCGAAGCGTTTCGGCCGCCGTCGCGGCTGCCAGTCCGCCGCCTATAAGCAGATAATCGACGCGCGTCTCGACGTGCGATTTGTCCCTGCCGGCATGCGCAATGCTCATTGCATAAACCAGCCGTGGCTTACCACTATGGATTGTCCCGTCAATGCGTTGGTCGGAAACGCCGCGAGAAACAAGGCCACCTCAGCGATGTCGTCAGTGGTGGTGAATTCCCCATCGACGGTCTCCTTGAGCATGACATTCTGGATGACGTCTTGTTCGGATATTCGAAGTTCCCTTGCCTGCTCGGGGATCTGCTTTTCGACCAAAGGCGTCCGCACGAAGCCGGGACAAATCACATTGGCACGCACGTGGTGTGCCGCGCCCTCCTTAGCCACGACCTTGCATAGTCCAATCAAGCCATGCTTCGCGGTTACGTAGGGCGCCTTGAGTGGGGAGGCCTCTTTGGAGTGTACAGAGCCCATGTAGATAACCGTTCCGCCGCGGTTCGAACGATACATGTGTTTAAGGCAAGCGCGTGTCGTGAGAAATGCGCCATCGAGGTGGATGGCAAGCAGCTTGCGCCAGTTGTCGAACGATAGGTCGACAACCGAGTCAATATGCTGAATACCGGCGTTGCTTACCAGGATGTCGACGCCGCCAAATTTGTCGGCGGTACGATCGACTCCCTCGTCGACCTGGTGCTCGTTACTGACGTCCATGACAATGGCGAAGGCCTTCGCTCCGCTTTTCTCGATGTCCGCTGCAGCCACACGCGCGCTCTCCAGATTGACGTCTGCGATCACGACCTTGGCGCCTTCACGCGCGAAGGACTTTGCGATATCCTTGCCGATGCCGCTCGCGGCCCCCGTCACGATCGCTACCTTGTCTTTAAGCTGCATAATCCCCCCAGTACTGTGACGTGCTTCGGTTACCTCAGATAATCATAGACGACCTTGCCCAGAGGCAAGGTCAAATCGGTGAGAATATGCGTCGCCGAGACAATCTCCAGAACGGGGAGTTCCGCGACGGGCGCCAGCGCGTGCGGGGTCAGGGCGAGCGCACCCGGTCCACTCCATACGCCTTTGATGGTGATATCGTGCAGCGTATAGCGCACCAGTTCGCATATCCGAGGCGTGCCATCCACGTGCGGAATTATCTTCAACAGAAACGTCGGCGCGCTGAGCGCATCAAACACCAACTGGGAGTCGAGCGAAACATACTTATATCCCATCGTGCCCGTCGCCACGCGCATGCCGTTGATATCCAGCGTACCCACCAATGTGTCCTTAATCACTTGCAGTCTCGGGCTGCCCAGTTTTTTGGGAAATCCCCAAAGCTCACGCCCGGCAGCTATCGGGGCATGGTCGTTGAGGTACATCCCGTGCTGGTAGCCGCCGATTTCATCCTCGAATCGCACCGGGATCACCTGGCCTGACTCGCAATAATCGCCGAAGGCCGTCGAATCCGGCATTTTCATGAACTCGAATTTCACGATCGGCTCGTGCACCTTCAGCGGCGCGGGAACGACCTTCTCTAGGACCGCAAGGTCGCTGCGATAGGCGATGATGAAATATTCGCGATTCGCGAATCGGTACGGCCCGGGAGGATAAGCCGGACTCGTCAATGGCATTGCGAAAGCATGGCGTCGCACATCATCTTCATTCATGGCGGAATCATCGCTTCGGTTGATGAGGAAACATTCACGGAGACACGATTTAATCATCCCTTGCGCACGAGAGGCTGCCCTGAACCGGGCCAGTGGTCAAGTGTGAGTGCACAATAAGAAAGGGTCAGGTCTTGACTCTTGCCTTTTCAGTCAGGTTCGCAATGCTGCCATCCGTGGAACGGCGTGAGTACCGGATTCAGCGCATCGACGGCCTGTCCCCGAAGAAGGTGACGCCGGATCCCGCCGTCCTGGGGCGCATCAGGGAGGAGGCGCCCGGGTTCGCAAGGCAAGGGAGCGTATCGATCCGCGAACGGATTTTCTGGAAGGTTTTGTCTGGCCCGCCAGTGGTCGGATCAGCGGCGTCTATGGCAGCCAGCGGGTGCTGAACGGACAACCGCGGCGGCCCCACTACGGCGTCGATGTCGCCGCACCCACCGGGACCCCCGTTCATGCCCCCGCAGGCGGGATCGTCACCCTGGCCGAGCCCCACCTCTACGACTCCGGAAGCACCGTGATACTGGCTCACGGACACGGCATGTCCTCGAGTTTTCTGCACCTCAGCAGGGTCCGGGTGAAGGAAGTGCAGGTCCTGTCCCGCGGTGACCGCATCGGGGAGATCGGCGCCACCGGTCGCGCGACCGGGCCGCATCTGGACTGGCGCATGAATCTGCGCAAGGCGTACGTCGACCCGCAGCTGCTCGTGCCGCCCATTCAGGGTGACCACTGACTGTACCGTTCGGCGCTATCCC
>JAJDOJ010000215.1 GCA_022340215.1 Gammaproteobacteria bacterium | reverse complement strand
GGCGGCTTTACGGATCTTTTCCGCCCTGACGGCGTTGGATTCGACTTGCAATGGGGCGGCATTGCGCATCGAATCCGCCTTGTCAGGACGAAAAATCCCTCGAAAATCCACTCGCCCAGACAAATGTCAACAGAGCCTAGGCGATTGCCGGAAAATGACATACCAGATCGCGCCGGATTTCCGTTCGTCGTCAAGACGCGACAACAGGCGCATAGTCGAACGATGGAACGGTTGTCGTAACACAGAGGACGGACGACACAGACAAGCAGGATGGTATGTCATTTGACAGAAATCGCCTTAGCCCGAGTGGGCGGAGTATAGCAGCGAGTATCATGTAAGATTATTCTGATTTGCTACAAGAACTATAAATAATAGTTTATATATGTAGGATGAAACCAACGCTTCACCAACTGAAGATTTTCCGCACCGTGGCGGAGAATGGGAGCTACAGCCGGGCCGCGGAGGTGCTGCACCTGACGCAGCCCGCCGTCTCCATACAGGTCAAGCATCTTGAGACGACGGTCGGCTTGCCCCTGATCGAGCAGATGGGCAAAAAGATCTACCTGACCGAAGCCGGCGAGGCGATCTTCGATTGCGCCCGCGCGATTGCCAGCCAGCTCGAAGACACCGCCGAGACTATCGACCAGATCAAGGGGATCCGTCGCGGGCGGTTGAGGATCTCGGTGGCGAGCACGGCGGGCTATTTCGTGACGCGGCTGCTGGCGGCCTTCTCTGACCTCTACCCGGAGGTCGCCATCCGTCTGGATGTCACCAACCGCGCCAGCCTGCTCCAGCAGCTCGACGCGAACGAGCGGGACCTGATCGTCATGGGGGAGCCGCCATCCAACCGGAATCTGGTGTCGACACCGTTCATGGACAACCCACTGGTGCTGGTCGCCGCTCCGGATCATCCTCTGGCGCAGGCGAGCGGGTTGACGGTCGCGGACCTGGCCGACCAGACCTTCGTCGTGCGCGAGCCCGGGTCGGGGACGCGCGCCGCGATCGAACGGTTCTTCCAGGCGCGGAACGTGAGCGTGCAGTTCGCCATGGAGATGACCAGCAGCGAGGCGATCAAGCAGGCGGTCCAGGCGGGGCTCGGTCTGGGGATCGCCTCGGCACACACCCTGGAGCTGGAGCTGGAAACCGGCCGTCTGGTCGCGGTGGCGGCCGAGGGCTTTCCGATCATGCGCCAGTGGTATCTGGTCCACAGGACCGGCAAGCGCCTCTCACCAAGCGCCGAGCTGTTCCAGTCGTTCGCCCTCGAGCGTTGTCGTTCCGGGGAGACGGGCTGAGGCCGGACGTCGCCCTGGGGCACCGCTTTCCAGCGCGGCCGGAGGTTTTTGCTAACATTGACGAACGACCGTCTCGGTAGTGATGTCGCGGCGGGTAAGGCGGCGATCGCACCGGATCGGATTCAATCAGGAGAATCAAGGAGATCGTTTCATGAGTACCGAGTCTACTGCGGAGTTGAACCGGCAGTTCCACGAAACCGTCGGGGCGCTGGATCTGATCCTCCTGCTTCGCGAGGAGATGGGGCAGTGGCTCGAGGAAGCGCAGGACGATTCGAAACGCGAGACGCTGGAGAATGTCGTCGGGCACCTCGAATCCATCGAAGAGGAGTATGTGCGCCGCCGCGACGAACTGCAGGGCCGGGTCAAGAGGTAGCTTCCCTCCGCGCGGCATCCGGCTCGAGCGGGACGTTCCGGGGAGGCAGTTCGCTGATGTATCCGATCGGGTATTTCTCAAACGAATGGGCCTCGATCACGTGGAATACCGTGACCTCCGCGTCATAACGTCTGGCGATGCTCGCAGCGTAAGGGAAGGCCTTGCGCCCACTGCGCGAAAGGTCGGTGACGTAGAGAATCTTGCTGAAGCCCACCTGGGGTAGTCGATCTTCGCTCGCCATGGATTCAGGCCTTCTTGAAATAGGTGAGCCAGATGCCGCTCAGGAGCCAGGAGTAGAGCCAGGTGCCGATGGTGATCAACACGAAAGCGATGACGATATCCCTCGGGCTGCCGTCAAGAGAGAAGGCGGGAACGTAGCCGAAGACGAATGGCCCGAGATACAGGAATTTGGCGAACATGAACGCCATCATCGCAGTTTCCCACATGTTCGCACCGGCGATCGTGGCGCCCGCGAAAGCGGCGATACAGACCGGCGGTGTGACGTTCGAGTCCTGAGACAACCAGTAGACGATCATGTGTGCGGCAATCGGATTGACGCCCAGTTCAGTCAGGGCCGGCACTGCGACGACGGCTGTGATCAGGTAGGAGGCGGTTACCGGCACACCCATGCCCAGGATCAGGGAGGCCAGGGCGATGAGAAGAATTGTCAGCCAGAGTTTCCCGTCGGCCAGCTCGATGACGATGTCGGCAAAGGTCAGCATCAGGCCGCTGTACGTGAGCACGGCGATGATGATGCCGATGACGCCGACCGTACCGCCGATCTTCAGGCTGCTCTCGGCGCCGGCGCGCGACGCCTCAAGAAAACGCTTGGGTCCGATCCGCGTGTCCTTTCGAAACCAGCTCACAAGAATGCAGGTGAGGATGCCGAAGATGGCCGAATAGCCCGGCGAATAACCCGTCATCATCAGGACCGTGATGACCACGAGCGGCAGGATGTAGAACCACTCGCGTTTGAGGATATCGATTGCGCTATCGCCTGACTTCTCACCGACGATGCCGTGTAGCTTCGCGTAGTAGTGGACCATGACGAAGACACTGAAGAAGTACATCAGCGCCGGGAAGATGGCCACCAGCATGATCTGGGAGTACGGCACGCCCGTGAGCTCCGCCATGATAAAGCCGCCCGCCCCCATGATCGGGGGCAGGAACATGCCACCGATGGAGGCGGCCGGCTCGATACCGCCTGCCACGTGGGGCTTGAAACCCGCCTTCTTCATCATAGGGATGGTGAACGCACCGGTGGACACGGTATTGGCGATGGCGCTTCCGGAGATCGATCCGAACAGGCCGCTGGCGATGACGGATACCTTTGCCGGCCCGCCGATCTTGTGCCCGACGGCCGCCAGGGGAAAGTCGATGAAAAAGCGTTGCGCGCCGCTCTTTTCCAGGAAGGCGCCGAAGATCACGAACAGGACGATATAGGTGGCCAGCACATTGGCCATGATGCCGAACACGCCGTCACTCTTGTAAAAGATGCTGGTGCAGAGGTCTGGGAAGGTGTCGCCCGCGTGGGAGATGAGTTCCGGGGCGTAGTCCCCGTAGACGCCGTAGAGGAGCATGATGGCTCCGATGACGACAAACACGGTACCGACGACCCGGCGGGCCAGCTCGACGCCCAGCAGGACGCCGACCATCGCGATCCACTTGTCGAGCTCGGTCTCGGCGCCGGATCGGTAGTTGATCGCCTCGAAGTTCGCCATCCAGTATCCGATAGTCACGATGGAGGCGACGATCAGGACGTAGTCGATGATCCTGCCGGACAGGGTCTTCGATTTGTACAGCAGGAAGGCCAGGACGTAGGTGATCAGGACGTAGACGCCGCGATGGTACTGGGTGGCGGCCGGTTTCAGTACCGCGGAGTAGGAGTAGAAGAGGACCAGGCCGAGCGCCAGGAGATCGAATAGTCGTTGTTCTATCCAGCTCAATCGGTCGAACATCCTTGCCTACCTGGTTACGCCGAATGGGTTCAGGGCCGCCCGGGAGTCGGTCGAGCCCGAAGGTATGACAACGGGGCCGGACTGCCCCGGCGTGCCCAGTTTTGCAATCGCGGAGTTAGATCAGAGCACCCCCTTCTCCTTCCAGAACTTCTCCGCCCCCGGGTGCAGCGGCGTAACGATACCGTTGACACCCGTTTCGATGGCCATCTCCTTGAAGGTCTTCTTCTGGTTCCTCATATAGGCGAGACCCTCGTCCGTGTAGATCTTGGAGAGCAGGTCGTAGACTACCTCGTCGGGCACCTTGGCGTTGGCGACCCAGAGGGTCGAATCCTGGAACGACGGCGTGTTCTGGTCGACACCCTTGTAGGTGCCGGCTGGGATCGTCAGCTTGCTGAAGTAGGGGTACTTCTGGTAGAAACCGCTTTCCTCCGCGTCTTTTCCAAGATCGACCAGCTCAATGTCGTTGGTCTGGGCGGCCATAATCACTGCGCCGCTGGGGAAGGCGGTAAAGAGCCAGAAGGCGTCCAACTGATTGTTTCCGAAGGCTGCCGCCGCGTCGTTGTAGCCCACGGCGTTACGCTCGATCTCGTCCCAGACTCCCATGTGGGTGAAGAACAGCTCGCAGTTGGCAAAGGCGCCGGAGCCGGCGTTGCCGACGCCAACCTTCTTGCCCTTCAGGTCCTGGGTACTCTTGATACCGGAGCCCTGGCGTACGACCAGTTGCGCCGGCGCGCCATAGAGATACGCCACCGCCAGCACGTTTTCGTACTTGTTGGTGTCGTTTTTCAGCCTGCCTGCACGTCCGAGATAGACGTGTCCGGAGTAGACGACACCGAACTGCATCTTGCCCTTGTCGACCTTGCGCAGGTTCTCCACGGAGCCGGCGGACGATTGCGCCCTGACCCGGTAATCCTTGGAAGCCTTGACGGGACCGTAGGTCTGGATGGAATTGGCAACGACTTGGAACGTGCCACCGGCCGGCCCGCCGCCGAATACCACACGTTTTGCGGCAAGGGAACTTGAGGGGGCGGCCAAAGAAAAGGCCAGCAAAGTGCTGCTGACGAATAGCAGAAACCTATGCGTCAGATTCATCGGTAAAACCTCCGGTGTCCTGGTTGTCGTCTGTGTCGTCCCTTGGTGGGCCTAACAGAGCCTGGGAATCCATCGACCGAAGGCGATGTCGCACGACAGGACGTCCAAGAATCGTTGCAGAATTTGAGGGGAAACCAGAACCGGAAGTAGACTCAAGAACAAACCGCAGACGCATTCGGGAACCTCAACTACCCTTGTAAAAAGCGGCGGAATCGTACCACAATCTGAACGAAACGGTCCGTCGTTACGGGCAGCAGCGTCAGCAAATTGCCGATAACAGAAGACCCACGCGGCAGCGGCGCTAGCCGCCCACCGAATCGGGATTCCGCCAAGGCAGAGACATCGCTCACGCTGTTGCAGCCGGGAGTCCCCTGTGGTTATCGGGTGCAGGCCAACGTGGCCTGGTAACGCAGACGTCCGGCCTCGCGTCCGCGGGCCTGGCCCAGGAAGTGCCAGATCCCGGCAGGTGATCCAAACCCGGCACCATTACAAGGGACCGCATTTTCAGACGCCGCCAACCTGGACCCCGGGCGATCATGTTAAGTGGTGAAAACGCCTATCTGACGACGCGCGAGCTGGCCCAACTACTGCGTATCAGGGAGCGCAAGGTCTATGACCTGGCAGCATCCGGTCAGATCCCCTGTTCGCGCGCGATGGGCAAGCTGCTGTTTCCGCGCCAGGCGGTCGAGGCGTGGATTGCCGGCGAGAGCAGTGGCGGTGCGGCAGCCAAACCGTGCCCGGCGGTATTTCTTGGCAGCTACGAACCGCTACTCGAATGGGCGCTGCGCGAGTCCGGTTGCGACCTGGCGATGTTGCTCGACGGCAGCACCGACGGCCTCGAGCGCTTTGTACGCGGCGAGGGTGTTGCGGCCGGCATGCATATCTACGATGCTGCGCTGCAGACCTGGAACGTCACCACGGTCAGCGCGCGTCTGCTCGACGCGCCGGTCGCGTTGATCGAGTTCACGTGGCGCGAGCGCGGCCTGATCGTCGCGCCGGGCAGTGAGGGTGACTTCGCCGATGTGGCGGCACTGCGCGGCCGGCGCGTCGTGCCACGCCAGTCCGGCGCCGGTTCACAGGTGCTGCTCGATCAACTGCTCGAGCAGGCCGGTGTCGCCGGAACCGACGTCAGGTGGACCGATATCGCGCGTACCGAGAGCGATGCCGCGCTCGCCGTTCTCGAGGGCAAGGCCGATGTCAGCCTCGGCCTGCGGGCATTGGCCGAACGGTTGCGTCTCGGCTTCGTGCCGCTGCTGCGCGAGCGTTACGACATCCTGGTGGACCGCGCTGCCTGGTTTGATCCACCGCTGCAGACGCTGATGAGGTTCTGCCGCACGCCGGCGTTTGCGGCGAAGGCTGCGGAGTTCGCCGGTTACGACGTTGCTGGCTTGGGGACGGTGCGGTTCAATGGTGGGCGGGGAACGGTTGGATAACAATCTGCAGGTACTGCAGATCCGTGGTGCCATCTGCGGTGTTGCGTGACAACAATACGCGTAGTACGCGCCAGGGATGGCATTGTCGCCACGGCGCGTCAGGCGGCAGGTCCCGGTAGGCCTCGGCAAGAATTAGGGGCGTTTGCAGCCATGCGGGGCGCACGTCAAGGCAGTCAGTTGGTCCGGCGCCAGTGCGTACAGCAGGATCGACGCCGGCGGCCCAGTCGCATTGACGCGTTAGATCCGTTACGGGACACATGCCGAGGCGGCCGTTTTACTTGGCGTTCGGAAAAAACAGTTGCTGTCCATCGAGCTTGTACGCGGCGATCGCGTTCTGTCCCTCGTTACTGAGGATCCAGTCGATGAACGCCTGGCCCTCTGACTTCTTGACGTGCGTGTGCTTTGCCGGATTGACGAGGATGACGCCATACTGGTTAGACAGGTTCGGGTCGCCCTCAACCATGATCTTGTAGTCGCCTTTGTTCTTGAAACTGATCCAGGTTCCGCGGTCGGTCATCGTGTAGGCGCCCATACCAATGGCGGTATTCAGCGTCGCGCCCATACCTGAGCCGGTCTCGCGGTACCAGGTACCGCTGCCGGGGGTCGGGTCGATACCGGCGGTTTTCCACAACGCCGTTTCTTTCTTGTGTGTGCCCGAGTTGTCGCCGCGCGATGCGAACAACGCCTTTTGCTTGCTGATGGCGGTCAGCGCCGCGCCGGCATCCTCGCCACCGGCGATACCCGCCGGATCCGATGGCGGGCCGACAATGATGAAGTCGTTGTACATGACGTCGGAGCGCTCGACGCCGTAACCCGCTTCGACGAATTTCTCCTCAGCCGCCTTGGCATGGACGAGCAGCACATCACCGTCGCCGTTCTTTGCGTTCTTGATCGCCTGACCGGTGCCGACCGCGACGACGTTGACCTTGATGCCGCTTTCGTCCTCGAATATCGGCAGGATCGCGTCGTACAGGCCCGAGTTGGCCGTCGACGTAGTCGACTGCAGGATGATCGACTTGTCCGCAGCGAGGGCAGGCGCAGTGAACACGGCTGCGGCCAGCGCGGCGGGCAACAAGCGGTTGGCGAGACTCATGAACATCGGTTTCTCCTTGGTTTATCGTTCTTAGGCGATTGCCGGAAAATGGCATACCAGATCGCGCCGGATTTTCGTTCGTCATCAAGGCGCGACAACAGGCGCATAGTCGAACTATGTCACTGTTGTCGCAACACAGAGGACGGACGAAAAGACAAGCAGGGTGGTAT
>JAJDOJ010000214.1 GCA_022340215.1 Gammaproteobacteria bacterium | reverse complement strand
GTGATCTTCATCGTGACGGGATAGGGCGCGACGTCCCTGCGGAGGTCGATGTAGGCCAGCTGCCTTGCGATCCGGAAGAGATTGGCACGGCTGTCGAGCTTGCGCCCGTCTCCACGACACGCGCTGGAGGTGGATCGACCCGTAAGCGTCTTTGCGTAGGGTATGGTTCCCTGCGTCACCTCGACCAGCTTGACCGTGAAGGAGATCGTAGCCGTACGATTCGTGCACGGGATGGAGTCCGTCCGCCAGGTGATGCATTTGCCGTTGTTGTCGTAGGCGCTGCAGCGCCGCACGGATTTGGTGTAGCGCTGGTCATCGATATTCTCACCGGTGACGCTCCCCATGTAGATCGCCTCGGTACCGGTGAGTTTTCCAATCTCGGCGACACTCTGCTCGTCGAACAGCGCCGACCCCGCGCGTCGCTGTTCGTTCAGGACGCTGTCCAGTCGGGACCGTTCCACCACCGTGAAGTAGCGCCGTTGCTTCACCGTGATCCCGGACAGCAGCGCCTCGATCTCGCTTCGATAGATCTCGCCACTGCGCCCCTCGAAGGGATACACGGCGACGCGCCGGTAGCTGGCGGCTTCGGGGACCTTCGCCGGCATCGTCGCCTCCACCTTCGCCACCGAGGCGCAACCGCCGAGCACGAGCACGGCGAACAACAACAGGCCGGGAGTCGCGCTCGAAGCCATCTGCCGCCGCCCTGTCGTCGTAACGGGATATCTCATGCATGCTTCTCCCATCGATCGATCAGATAACCTCACCCCGTTGACCCCGTTCCGCCATCGAGAAGCGGGTTCGACTCAGAGCTTCGTCAGCAATGTACTGCTGAGCACCGACCCGAGTTCCTTTCCGACCTCCTCGACGGCTTTTTTTCGTGCATGCTCCGCGCTGATCGGCGATCCCTCCTTGATCCGCGATTCGACGGCATTGACCAGACGCCCGTTGACGTCCCTGACACTCACCCGGGCGTCCGCAAACGCAAAGTACATGCCGCCCTGGCTGGTATCCCGGGTATCGAGCGTATATTCCAGCACGAGATCCGCCGGGCTTTGCGGTATGACGCGAATCCCCATGTCCGCCAGGTCCACCGAGAGGTACCGACTGATTTCCGAAGCCTCTGAACCTTGCGGGTTCAAGGTAACGGTCAATTCCTCGAGAAGCGTGTCGATCCTCGCCTCCAGCGAATCTTTTGTCGGTGACCGTGGTGGCGGGGAATCCGCTATCCGGTTCAGGCTCTCGGTGAGCACGTCGTGCCTTTCAATCAGCGAAAGCGCCGGCAACAGACGACGGAGCTGTTCGGTTCGAGGGATGTCCGCCGGGACGGATGCCAGATCCGCCATCTCGGCATCCAGCCTCGATCGCTCGTTCCGCAGGTTTTCGACCGCCCGCTTCCTGTCCAGGGTCGCAAGGGCGTACACCGTCTGCCGCGCCCAGTCCACACACTGTTCCTGTATTGCCATTCCAGCCAGTTCCATCTCCGGGGCCTCTGCCGAGATGGCCTCGCGGATCGAACTCGAGAACCGGGAACCGTAGTCGTTTCGATCACGCCGGCTGCTGATTTCCGTTTCGGACGAGACGACGACGTCGATCTGCTTCAGGATCTCGGATCGGGCGCTGTCATTGGCGCGCTTGATGGCATGGGACAGCGGCTCGTAACCGATCGCAGCCGATCCCACACCGTAGTACGTCCGTGGGTCTCGCGGCAGACCCTTGAGCCAGCGAGTCTCCGACGTACATGCCGGCAATCCTTGCAGCGGGTTCACCGAGGCGTTCGGCCGGGCGTTGCTATTCGGATCGCCAGGACTATCCGGCACAGTCGTGCAACCCGCGTGTATTCCGACTGTCGCCAGCAGCAGCATCATCGCCCGGCGGAATGGGTGGCCAACGATCCTTTTCACTTTGGATTGACAGAAACCCGATGCAAATAAGGAATCGTCAGACACCCGAATTCTCCCGCATGCGAATACGACCGGTTCCGTGCCATAACCTGACACGTTTACTGCCGGGTAGCGGATGCCAAGGCGATTTTCCGGCAATCGCCTAACGCACCTGATCCGGGGATCCCGCAAACAGATCGAGCTGCAGTGGTTTCCCCGGCGCCAGGGCGTAAGGTTCCAGGTCCGTGATGCCTTCCTCGGCCAGCACGTCCTCGTCGATGAAATGGTTGCCGGTGCAGGTGCTGCTGTCGCGCCGCAGGATGGCGTGTGCCGCGTCCGCAACGATGTCGGGGCTGCGGCAGTTCTCGGGTCTCACCCTGCCCCTCAGCATCAGCAGCGCCGAGGTGCCGATGACGGTGCGCGGCCACAGGGCGTTGACGGCGACCCCGGCCTCGCGAAATTCCTCGGCGAGCCCGATGACCAACTGACTCATCCCGTACTTCGATACCGTGTAGGCGATACGTTCGCGGAACCAGCGCGGATCCAGGTCGATCGGCGGCGACAGCATGAGGATGTGCGGGTTGTCCGACTTGAGCAGGTAAGGAAGACAGGCTTGGGAGCAGAGGAAACTGCCGCGCACGTTGATGTCCATCATCAGGTCGTAGCGCTTCATCGATGTCTCGAGCACGGGTGTCAGGATGATCGCGCTCGCGTTGTTGACCAGCGCATCGATTCCGCCGAACCGCTCCACGGCCCTCGCCATCGCGTCGATGACCTGGTCTTCGTCCCGCACGTCGACTCTTACGGCGAGAGCCTTTCCGCCCTCCGACGCGATGTCCTCGGCCACGCTGTGAATGGTCCCGGGGAGTTTCGGATGGGGCTTTTCGGTCTTCGCCGCGATCACGACGTTCGCGCCGTCCCGCGCGACACGCATCGCGATCGCCCGGCCGATGCCGCGGCTGGCGCCGGTCACGAAGATGGTCTTGTCTTTCAGGGTATCCAACGATTCATCCGCAAGCTGAGGCGATTTCTGTCAAATAGCATACCATCCTGCTTGTCTTTGTCGTCCGTCCTCTGTGTTGCGACAACAGTGACATAGTGCTCGCCGCGCAGCGCGGTCTCGAGCCCCGTGGCACCGTCCCGCAGCAGATCCACCCCGAATGCCTGGTCGCGCAGATGCAGTCCCACCAGATATCTTGATATCGGGATCGTCTTCAATTCACGAGAATTCGCGTTGGCATGGTCGCTTCCTCGTTTCTCCCGGAACGAGATGGTCCGATCGTGAGGGCCCCCGGATCCAAACTGCATGACCGGATCGGGGCCGGGATTCATTTACCACCCTCCCCGACGCGCTGCCACGAGTTCTCGTTGCGTACGACTTCGTGCCTGGCCCAGCGCGCGAATTCCGTCAGGGTGGAGACACCAGAGGACCGTCGGCCGGAACCCGCGACGACCTTGAAAATGACGGAGTCTTTTTCAGGATCGTCGTGTGGCGACGCGTCCACCACACAACGCACCTGCCAGTCGTCGCCGTATTTACCGTTGCTGTAGCAGCGACCCAGTCCGATCGACCCGGGTTGCAGGTGTCGTGTCTGCAGGCGCCGCGTGGCCAGATCGTAGACGCGCAGAAGGTCGTGTTCGTTGACATCGATAAACGAGTCGATCTGACTCAGGGCGTAGACCAGATCGCCGTGCGAGATGCTTTCCACCGTCTCCGCGGAGATCTCTTCCTCCGCTGCATGCTCGCGCGGCGGTTTCAATGCGGCCGGATACCGACGCCAGTACCAGGGATAGTTGAACGCCACTGCCACGGTGAGGATGACGAGGACGTTCAGAAGCACGGGTGTCAGCACGAAACCGTAGCCCAAAGCGTGAATCCCGGGGCCGCCCACCACGGCCATCAGCGCTGTCGCCCCGCCCGGCGGATGGATGCAGCGCAGGTAGTGCATGGCGCCGATGGCCAGACCCACGGCCATGGCGGCGGCAACGAAGGGATAGGGCACGAGTTTCGCACAGCTCACGCCGATCAGGGCCGAGACCAGATGTCCCCCGGCGACAGGCCAGGGCTGCGACAGCGGGCCATGCGGCACGGCGAACAGCAGGACGGCCGATGCGCCCATCGAGGCGATGATCAGCATGGACTCTTTCGGCCCCAGGAACCGGCTGCTGACCAGGAGCACCAGCAGGATACCGATGAAGCCGCCGGAGGTGGAAACCAGTCGTTCGACGTGACTGACCGGCGGCCCCTCGATCCCGAGCAATGCTCCAATCGGCACCTTGAATACGTTCCTCATGACACGGTAACTCCAGCTATCGACTCACACAGGGGTTGGTAAGGCGATTTCTATCAAATAACATACCATCCTGCTTGTCTTTGTCGTCCGTCCTCTGTGTTGCGACAATAGTGACATAGTTCGACGATGCGCCTGATGTCGCGTCTTGATGACGAACGATCCCGGCGCGGCGCTGTCCCTGCTTTGCTTGGGCACCGGTCTTGGGCTTCCTGCCCAAGCCGTTCACTGCTTCGCAGCTCACCCGGCGCGATCTGGTATGACATCTTCCGGCAATCGCCTAAACCGCATGGCAAGTTCATCGAAGAAGGTCATCTACGCCGCGATGATCGGCAACAGCCTGATCGCGATCACCAAGTTTGCCGCGTCCGCGTACACAGGCAGCTCCGCGATGCTTTCCGAGGGCATCCACTCGATGGTCGACACGGGAAACCAGGTGCTGCTGCTCTACGGGCTGAAGCAGGCCAGGAAACCGGCGAGCGAGGCGTTTCCCTTCGGGCACGGCAAAGAGATCTACTTCTGGAGCTTCGTGGTGGCGATCCCGATCTTCGCCGTGGGTGCCGGGGTGTCCATCTACGAGGGTATCAAGCACGTCCTGCACCCGACAACCATCGAGAACGTCACCGTAAACTACATCGTCCTCGGGCTGGCCATGCTCTTCGAGGGGGCGGCCTGGCTGTTTGCCCTCAAGGAGTTCACCAGGGTCAAGGGCGTCTTCATCGAGGCGGAATCACCGGCCACGCAGCGCGCCGTTGCGGAGGCGGAAGCACCAGATCCGAATTCGGGGACGTAAGGCGATTTCTGTCGAATGACGGAGGATGAGACATCATGAAGATAGGCATACTGGGTACCGGTGACGTGGGGCGTTCACTCGCCGCCGGACTAGCCGCTCGTGGGCACGAGGTCACGATCGGCAGTCGCGATCCATCCGCGGGCCGGATTCAGGACTGGCTTCGGGAGACTGACAGGAATATCCGGGCCGGCAGCTTTGCCGAAGCGGCTTCCTTCGGCGAGTGCCTGGTGCTGTCGGTGAACTGGGCCCATGTCCGGGACGTGCTCGACCTTGCAGGCGCCGCGAACTTCGCCGGCAAGGTCCTGATCGACACCAGCAACCCGCTGCGATTCGAGACCGAAGGTGAGCCGCCGGTACTCGACGTGGCCGGTAACGATTCCGCAGGCGAACGGATACAGGACTGGCTGCCCGACACCCGGGTGGTCAAGGCCTTCAACATCGTGAACGCCGTACACATGGTCGACCCGGACTTCCCGGACGGCAAACCCGACATGTTCATCTGCGGCAATGACGATGAGGCAAAGACCACGGCCGGTGGCCTCATCGAATCGCTCGGCTGGCCGCCGGTCATCGACCTCGGCGACATCCGCATGTCCCGTTACCTGGAACCACTGGCGATGGTGTGGATCGTTCATTTCTTCCGCAACGGCTTCAACCTGAACCACGCCTTCAAGCTGCTGCGCAAGTGACCGGTTCTCCTCTGAACAGATTCCGAAGTACCCCACCGCCGGTCATTCTTGCTCTTCGAACGATACGTCTTTGAGAATCTCTCCGGAGATCGGATCCAGAATCCGCAATACCGCGATGTTGTCCTGATCTATGGCCAATACACCCACTTCCGCAGTCGAATCACCATTCGGATCGAGAACCATCGTCAGTCCTATCGGTGTCCATTCAGCATCGAAGACTTCGCGGGTACTCAGGATCTCCGTCGAGACCGGATCCACGATTCTCACCACCACGCTGCGGGTGTCGCGGTTTACGGCAAGCACACCCAGTTCCGGTATTGAGTCGGAATTCAGGTCCCCGACGTTGGCGATTCCTATCGAAAGGAAAAGAGGTCGATATCTCCGTTGGGCGCGATCATGTCGCTCACGACTTCCCCTGGGTTCACGGCCGTGCTTGTGGGCGATGTCGGCGCCACACGGTCCAGAACTAGAACATACCCTAGCGTCCCGTCGTTGAGAGATTCGGAAACGATAATCGCGTGTTTGCCGGACCGATCCAGCTAGACATAATGTTGGACCCCAAAGTGCGCACAGCTCGAGTGCAATTGCGTGCCATCCGGCCTGAGCAGCCGGACACAAGGGGTACCTTTCTCATCCATTTGACGAGCCGCCTGAACCAGGATGCGCCCGCCTGAGGTGCCCATGAAATGGAAGACGTCGGTCTCCCCGACGACTTCGATTCTGCAGTTGATCAGATCTCCATAGTCTCTCCTGTGATTCCCTCACTTTACAGGCGAATCGAGGTGCACCTACGCCACTTGGAAAGGTAAGGGCACGCCAAGCAAACCAGATACTCGCAAAATGAAGGTATATGAGACTCTTAGGTCGCTCTATAGGTACGTTTCCCTACCCCGTCTTGGTGACGTCAAAGGTCAGGAAATTTTCGCGTTCGCATCGGCGATGCGAACGGTTTCCGAATTGGTGTGAATCGAATTGCTATGGACGACCTGAATCAATTCTGTTCAGGATCGATGCCGCGCGCTCCCTCCAGGATAGCACCCTCCATCAGGGCGCCCTCGAGGTTCGCCGCGGTAAGGTTGGCTTTTGACAGATTCGCCCTGGACAGATCGGCGTTGGTGAAATCGGCGCCGTAGAGATTGGCGCGGATGAAGTTGGCGCCGCGCAGGTCGGCGTTTTGAAAACTTGCGGATTTCAGGTTCGCGCCCTCGAAGGAGGTCTCCCGCAGATCCTTGCCGGAAAAATCCATCTCGACGAGATTGCCGCCGAGGATGGCCCCCCTCAACTTCGTGCCGGTGAGTATCGACCCCTTCAGATTGACGCTCTTGAGTCTGGCCCCCGAGAAATCCGCATCCGTCAGATTCGCGCCCCGAAGATTCGCCTTGGTCAGATTGGCCGCAGCAAAATTCGCACCATCGAGATTTGCTACGGACAGGTCCGCCCCCGTCAGGTCGGCCTCGGAAACGTCCGCCCCGCTCAGGTCGACGCCGGAGAACACGACGTTTCGCAGGTCCGCGCCGCGCATCGACGCGCGGTCCATCCTGGCAACCTTCGCCAATTTCTGGTTCTTCAACTCAGCGCCATCGAGAACGACGCCTTGCAGGTACGCACCTTCCAGATTGGCGTTACGGAGCTTTGCCTCCGACAGGTTCGCCTCATTCGCCTTCGCTCCGCTTAGATCCGCGCCCTCCAGGTTGGCTTTGGTCAGGCTGGCCGCCTTCAGGTTCGCACCGGAAAGGTTCGCACCGCGTAACCTCGCGTCATTCCACCGGACACCCTCCAGGTTCGCACCCGTCAGGTTCGCCTTTCCCAGGCTGGCGCCGCCGAGCCCGACATCACGCAGATCGGCGTTCTCGAGATTGGCACGATAGAGCACCGCGGCGTTCAGCCTGGCACCGCGCAGGTCGGCACGAGACAAACCGGCATCGCTCAGATTGAGCCCGGAAAGATCCGCTTCCCGCAGGTCGCAACCAGGGCACTCCCCGGTCGCCTTCAACCGGGCGACGCTTTCCGTGTCGTAGGCAACCGCCTGAGTGGCGGCGATTCCCGATGAGATAAGCAACGCAATCGACATCGTACGGGTCAGATGTATCACCTCAGTCTCCTAAACGTATCCACATTCCGTAGCCTGGATGCAGCGAGAGCGAAATCCAGGCTGCATTCGCCTCCAAACTTCGTGTCAGGCCCTCATCTGTCTTGGCCAATGCATGCGTGCGACGGGTATCTATGAAACGCCAGCGACCAACATGGTCATCGTCCCCTTGCGGCAGTGTTCGCACGGAATGAAGATGGTCCGGCAATACCACGATGGCATCGATCGTAAATGGTCTCCTCGCAAGCGCTTGCCGGAAAACCGTTCGCAGCACATCGGTGCGTTCGACGAGTGTTTTGCGAGGTGACGGTGAAGAAGCAGGTCCCTCCGGCAATGCGATTACGTCGATATTGAACCATAGTTCTTGGCGTTACCCCGGATTCCGCTTCGCTGCATCCGGGCTACTTGAGGTCACTTTATTTCAACGACAGTCTAGCCTGGATGCAACGATAGCGAAATCCAGGGGTTTCGGGGCCCGATCGTCACGAACGTTGTGCCGTCTTCGTTCGTAAGGCGGCGTCCATCGCCTTTCTCGCCCACGTGTGAAGCCGTTGTGGATCTTCCAGAATGTCGGCGGGAACCGGATAGTAGTTCATGGTGGCGCTGCGGCCTGCTTCATTTCATAGGTGAACGGCCCGAGTCCCAGCCGCTCATAATCACTCCGGTTGCAGTCGTCTACCTTGAGGTAGAGTTCGTCCTCAACGAGGATGGCGAAGAACAGTTCGTCGCAATAGATCCCCGCGCCTCCAAACATCCGCTTGACGCGCAGGCTACCAAGTCCGGCGAACAGGTCCAGCACGTAGGTGATGTACTCGTCGCCGACACTCATCGAATCCGCCCCGGTCTCAATGACCCGTCGACTGCAGCGCCTGGCGCAGACTGCCGAAGCGCCTGCGATACTGTGCGGGCGTCAGGCCCACCTTGCGGCGGAACAGGCGCCCGAAGAAGCTGGTGTCCTCGTAACCCACCTCGTTGGCGACGCCCTCGACCGGCAGGTCACTCCCCTCCAGCATCTGTTTGGCCTCCTCCAGCCTCAGGGTATGAACGTACGCCATGGGTGACAGGCCCGTTGCGTTGGCGAAACGTCGTTTGAAGGTCCGCTCGGCGAGCCCGCTGCGCTCGACCATGGCGGCCACCGGCGAGTCCTGATCGTAATGTTCAGCCACCCAGGCCTGACAACCGGCGATCACGGCGTCGTCCACCTGCCTCGCCAGTGTGAGGGCCGCGAAGGGTTGCTGACCGATGTCGTGCCAGTCGATGAGGTTCACCCGGGCCACACGCATCGCCGCCTCGACCCCGGCGAAACGCGCGATCAGGAACAGCGCCACGTCCATCCAGCTCGTGCCGCCGCCGGCCATGACGATGCGCTGGGCCTCCCCGCTGACCACCAGCGCCCGATTGGGATGCATGCGGATTGTGGGGTAGCGTGATCTCAGGGACTCGACATAACCCCAGTGTGTCGTCGCGTCCGCGCCATCCAGCAGACCCGCCTCGGCCACCAGCAAGGCCCCCGAACACGCCGTGGCGAGCGTTGCCCCGGCGGCGTAATGCCGCCGGAGCCAGGCCGTCTCGGATTCGAATCGGCCCCTAGGGTCCTCGTTCGGATCGACCAGCAGCTCGGGAATACAGATCACGTCCGGGGCCGGACTGTCGTCGAGGGCGTAATCCGGTTCGATCCAGACACCGTTTCCCGCCTGAAAACGACGCCCGTCGGTGGACACGGTAACGGGTTCGAATGGGGAAGGTCCCGGTTCGCCGTCGACCAGAAACTCCCAGTCCCGCCCGGAGGAGGCGAACAGGTCGTACATGCCGTAGACCGTTGAGGCCGTCGCCCCAGGGAGCGCGAAGATTGCGACGTGGATACGGGTATCGGAATCAGTCATGGCAGAATCGGCCGCTTTTTGTCTTTTCCGACTTTAGCACCCGGGGCGGTCCGGCAGTAGCCTGATTCCGACGGTCGTCCATCGGCGACCTCATCTTGCCAAACAACCGTGGAGGAAACCGAGATGCCGACACCCATTGAGATCCTGCTCGACCCCGTATCCCTGGTCGCGCTGGCGATGTACGGCGGCCTGATGGCAGTGGAATGGCTCGCGCCCGGGCGCAGGCTACCGGAGATCGGACACTGGAGGCTGAGAGGCCTCACCGCGTTCGTGGCCTTCTTCTACCTCTCGACCTACCTGCCCCTGATGTGGGACGAGCACCTCGCCCGTTTCCAATTGTTCGACCTGACCGGTCTGGGCTCCCTCGGCGGCGTCATCGCCGGCCTGCTCGTGTACGAACTCGGCGCCTACTGGTGGCACCGTGCGATGCACGCGTCCGACCTCCTGTGGCGCGGGGTTCACCAGATGCACCACAGCGCGGAACGTCTGGACACCTTCGGGGCATTCTGGTTCAGCCCCCTGGACATGATCGGCTGGACGTCGGTCGGCAGTCTGACCCTGGTCATGGTGGTGGGTGTCACGCCGCAGGCGGCGACCATACTCCTGTTGAGTATCGCCTTTCTCGGCATGTTTCAGCATGCCAACATCCGCACGCCGCACTGGCTGGGCTACCTGATCCAGCGTCCCGAGAGCCACACCATCCATCACGGTAAGGGGCTCCACCGGTACAACTACGCCGACCTCCCCGTGTTCGACATGCTGTTCGGCACGTTTCGCAATCCGCGCGACTTCGAGATGGAGACGGGCTTCTATCCAGGCGCCTCGGCACGTGTGGTGGACATGCTCCTGTTCAGGGACCTGAACCGCAGGTCCGATGAGGATGAATCCGTGACCGTCGCCAACCGGACCCAAATGACATGATACGCGGAACGCAGCGACGCGCCGTCGCAGCCGTTTGGTCACGGATTCCGTTGCATGGAGAGCGATCTGTCAACAGACCCCCAGGATCCAGCCCTCCAATGCGGCCTGGCGGCGCTCCTGCGGGGTCAGCGGCGGATCGAAGTAACGCGACAGCGTTCCCCGGCGGTCGATCTCGGTCAGCCACGCCGCCACCGACCAGGCGTCGTGCTCGTCGACGGTCCGATCGCCTCTTGGGTAGCGGCGCCTCAGCAGCGAGGGAAAGACTTCGGCGACCACCGATTTGCCCTCGGGCACGTCGAAACCGTCGAAGGGCCAGAAATGAAGCCGCTCTCGCGAGCCGGGCATCATCCGGAGCCACAGCAGCCAGGGAAGGCCCGCATGCGTGGACTTGGCGACCGAACCCTGCACGTCGAACTGGAACACGCTCCTGGCCCCGGTGGTCCATCTTTCGCAAAGCCGTAGCTCGGTGGCCTCCCCGGTACGCGCATTCCCCTCACGCAGGAATTCGACAGAGATGTTCGGATCGGCCGTCGGCCAGTGGCGCATGAAGTCGCCGAGAAACCGGTCCCAGTTCCCGATCCCGTAGCGTTCCATGTAGCTCATCGGAAAGGAGAACCCGTGATCGATGCCGATGATCACCGGATCACCCGCCTCAATGGCCGCCAGACAGTATTGCGCGACCTCCAGCCGCCTCCAGTTTCTGGCACCTTCGACCAGCGGTGCCACCTTGACAGGCTCGGCATCGTCCAGGGTCTCATAGACCTGCAGCGCCTTGAGCCGGCTGGCCGGCGTCTGGGCGCCGGAGTAGTCGATACCGATGTGTCGGGTGAATCTCACCTAGGCCCTTAGGCGATTTCTGTCAAATGACATACCATCCTGCTTGTCTTTGTCGTCCGTCCTCTGTGTTGCGACAACAGTGACATAGTTCGACGATGCGCCTGTTGTCGCGTCTTGATGACGAACGATCCCGGCGCGGCGCTGTCCCTGCTTTGCTTGGGCACCGGTCTTGGGCTTCCTGCCCAAGCCGT
>JAJDOJ010000213.1 GCA_022340215.1 Gammaproteobacteria bacterium | reverse complement strand
CGGATCATCGCGCAACTGCTTGAATCGTCCGTGATCAAACACCAGAGTTCGACACGTACATTCCAGGTATTCGCGCGGACGCTTGCGCTCGACCTCGAGTACCTGGTCGAAAACCGAAGGCTGCCGGTTCGACAGTTATCGCGGCGACAGACTGAAACAGATCAGTCTGCGTCTGGCCCAGCAGTAGCTGGTAGATGGTAGGCCGGATAAGCGTAGCGCATCCGGCAATCCCGCAAATAGATCGGACATAAGGAGCATGCCATCATCAGCGATTACCGCCGATTCTACATGCCTGGAGGCTGTTATTTCTTCACCGTGGTCTGCTGGTCTCGCCGGCCCGTCTTCAACACGCCCGAGCCAGTCGACCTTCTGCGAAAGGCGATGCGCACGGTCAAACAATCACGGCCCTTCGACATCGAAGCGATGGTTGTCCTGCCCGATCACCTTCACTGTATCTGGCGGTTGCCGGAAACCGATGACGATTTTTCCGGGCGCTGGCGAGAAATCAAAAAATATTTGACACGCCGGCTTACGCGGCATCCCGGCGGCAATGGCACGCCCGTCTGGCAACCGCGTTTTTGGGAACACTCGATTCGGGATGATGAGGATATGCAACGGCACATGGATTATGTTCATTACAACCCCGTTAAACACGGTCTGGTGAGCGCGCCGGTGGACTGGCCGTACAGTTCGTTCCATGCCGCCGTGCGACGTGGTCTTTACAGCCGTGACTGGGGCAGCGCCTGTCCCGAAGCTATCCGGCTGATGGATTTCGAGTGATCTGGGCGGGTGTGCCGGATGCGCTGCGCTTATCCGGCCTACGAAGATATGCGCTAAAAGTAGGCCGGATAAGCAAGGCGCATCCGGCAAATCTTCATAGCCACAATCACAACGGCAGGACGGACAAGCACATCGCATCCGGCGATGTTTAATTCATTTGCCCTCAATGGCATCCAGTTTCATTTTCAGTTCCTCATTGACCGTGATCAACTCTTCGTTGGTGGACTGCAATCCTTCCTTCGCGGTTTCCAGTTCCTCGTTGGTCGCTTCGCGTTCGGCGATCATGCTCTGCATGTTCTGTCGAGTGGAGTCCAGTTCCCGTTCGAGCGTCTCGATGCGTGTATCCCGGGGGCCCGCTTTCGCATTAGCGCGTGGCCGCGACGCTGTCGTCGTTTCTTCATGTTCCGAAATTTTCCGGAACAGCACCAGGTAACTGGCAAACGTGTCGCCGTGTTTGGGCAAGGGCACCACGTCGATGTCGATGACTTCACTTTTGTTGTTATGACTCAGGCAGGCGCCGGTTTTTTGAACGGTTTTTTGTTCACGCACCGCGTCGTGCACGGCTATTCGCAGCTCCAGGCTCAGGTCAGGGTGGGCGCCTGATCAGGTTCAGACTGGCCGCCCCGGGTGTCGGTGACAGATACGGCCCGGTCTGGCCGATAAACTGCAGTACATCCAGTTGTTCATTCACGATCACGCCGGGTGGACTGTAGTAATTGAGGTCGAGTCGGTGTGCAATCCATCGATGTCATCCGAGAGGGATATTTTCTCTACCACCTGAAGTGGAGTCGCAAAGCGCCGCCAGGTGGCGCACGTCATCGACGACGACGTAGTTGACCTGCCCGTACCTATGCGAAAGGAATTCACCCGCATCCACGTCGATCGTGATGCAGAACGGATGAATGCCCTCGAGACGCGCTTCGCACAGCATCGCCAGAGATTCCCGTTCGGCATCGTTGATCCAGCCCTTCTTCACTCAACGCATCGCCACGGGATATCCCGGCACGGCGTCCATTCTCCGCATTCCCACCCATTCGATATCCCTCATCGTCCGACACGTTCCAACGCGCCAGAACCGCTCCGACTCATCCACAAGACTTACCACGTTGCCACACCGCCCCGGAGCGAACTCGCAGATACCGCACCCGTTACGCCGCTCGTACCCACTCTTTACAGCAACGCTACGCCAACGATACAGTCACGAGCCTGAATGCTCGTGCGCCGTCCCGAGTCCCCATGTCACCGAACGCGGAACGAGACACTTTTTCCGGCGATCCCGCCGAATCCCGCCCGTGGCTCACCTACGCCTATGCGTTTCTCGTCATGTTCATGGTCACCTGTCTGCTGATCTGGCAGGGCATGCACAGTGTCAGGACCTTCGAGGACGCGCAACGCCAGATTGCGCTGTACTCAGTCAATGGCACCGCCGACGAAATCGAGGCGATCCTGGGAGAACTGCACAGATCGGTAGGGATCTTCGCAAAGGAGAAGGCCGAGGTCCTGCGATACCTTGCCGGATCGCCCGGAGACCGGAAAACCCGTGATGCGCTTGACCGTTCCGTATCGGACTACTTTCCCGAGGTCCACGCCTGGGCGCTCTCCAGTGATCTTGGCGACACCCTGCTGGAGGAGGAGCCATGGTTGATCGGAGAGGTTTGCAGGATGGACATTCAGGACTATGCCCTTAGACAGCTGCCGCATGGCACGCGGATCCACGCCAACCCCAACGGCTCGCACTTCGATATCATGGCGACGGTTCCCGACAGCGGCGATCAAAGCGGACCCATCTTTTTCGCGAGTGTGTCGCCCGTCAGGCTGACTCGCATCCTCGAGAACAGCCAGGCACCCGGCCACCAGCTTTATCTGCTGCTTACCGACGTGGAAAGTGCCCGCATCGAGGTCTCGGCCCGGGACTGGGCTTCCACATATGGCAGGCCAGACCCGGATATCGGAATCAGCCCGGAAAATACACTCCACACCCGCCACATATCGGGGTCCCGGTGGAACCTCGTGGATGTTGTAGATCCCGCGCTGATCAGGGAGCGCGTGCGTTCAGCGTGGATCCAGGGAATCGCGTTGTTCCTCACCGTTCTCGCCGCGACCATACTCATGCTGTACCTGCTGCGAAGGAATGAAAAGCTGAGATCCAAGACCCAGGTCTCGCTTCGGGAAAGCCACGCTACCCTGGCCGCACTGATAGAAGGTGTGGCGGGTGGGGTATACCTCAAGGACGCGGAAGGAAAATACCTTCTCGTCAACGACGCGTATGCGTGCTGGGCGGGACGTGAGGCAGGGCAACTGATTGGCCGAACGGATCGTGAGGTACTCCCCGAGCGCATTGCCGAGTCCCATGAACGGGAAGACGCACGTGTCATCTCGACCTCGACGCCCTCGACATTAGAGGAGGACGACCCCCAAGCGAGGGGGCGAACCGCCCTGGTTTCGCGCACGCCCTACCTTGATACATCGGGAGGTGTGGCGGGTCTGGTGGGGATCCGTCATGACATCACTGAGCTCAAGCAGACCAGGGAAAGACTGCACCGGCAGGAAATCGAACTGGCCCATATCGACCGCCTGGGAATCATGGGAGAACTGGCGGCGAGCCTCGCCCACGAGCTGAATCAGCCGCTTGGAGCGATATCCAACTACGCCCATGCCTGCCTGCGCATCGTCAAGCACGGAAATGCAGCGCCGGAACAACTCGTCGAGGTGCTGGAAGATACCGTCGCCCAGGCCAGACGCGCCGGAGAGATCATCCAGAAGGCCAGGGCGTTCGTACGCAAGGACCGGCAGAACCCCGAATGCACGAACCTCGCCGAACTCATCGGCGACGCACTTGATCTCGCGGGTACGCGGGCACTGAGCAGCGGAATCCAGTTCGATGTGGACGTGGCCCCCGAGGTCCTGCGGGTACACTGTGACAAGCACCAGATCAAGCAGGTCATCCTGAATCTCATCTTCAATGCGATGGAGGCGATCTCTCCCGGCCCCGGCAGGGTTGAAATCAGCGTGCGGGGTGACGGCTCGCGACAGGTTCGTGTTACGGTATCCGACGATGGTCCGGGCCTGGCGACGGAGATCGTTGGTCGCGTTTTTGAACCTTTCTATACAACAAAGACCGATGGCACTGGAATGGGGCTCGCCCTCTGCCGGTCCATCGTCGAATCGCACGCCGGCCATATCTGGGCTGACGAACCGGAGCCCGGCGGGGCGCGATTCCACTTCACGCTCCCGGAGGACGATGAATGCAGGCAGTGACCCCGACCGTCTTTCTCATCGACGACGACGATGCCTACCGGCGATCGCTCAAGTTTCTGCTGGAGGCATCCGGTTTGAAGGTGAAGGATTTCAGTTCGGCCGAGCTGTTCCTTCAACGGTACGATCCAAAGGTCCACGGTTGCCTGCTGGTGGACGTCCGCATGCCCGGGTTGAGCGGTATCGAGCTACAGTCCAGATTGAATCGACGGGGCGCTTCACCTCCGATCATTTTCATTACCGGACATGGTGACATCCCCATGTCCGTCAGGGCGATACGCGACGGCGCGTTGGATTTCATCGAGAAGCCCTTCGATGACCAGGTCCTGATTGCCCGGATTCGGGAGGCCTTTCGCCTAGACAGGATTGGACGCACGAATCACGCCTCCCGCGACAGATTCCGCAGCAGAATCGAGCGACTCACGAATCGTGAGCGGGAAGTGATGGAACTGATCTTGGAGGGCCTGCCCAACAAGGACATCGCGACACGGCTGGGTGTCAGCCATCGGACCGTGGAGGTCCATCGGTCGCGAATCATGAACAAGATGGAAGCGAAATCGCTGGTCGATCTGATCACCAGCGCGGTGCGTCACGGGATAATACCCGGTAGTCCCTAACCGCCGCGCGGCACCGGTCAAGGTGGCGCCCTCGAAATTGGCATTCGTCAGGTTCTGATGAGAAAAGCTCCTCCAGGTCAGGGTTTGGCCCCCAAAGTCTTTCCCCGGCGCCACTACCCACGGCACCAGATGCTCCTTTACCCCCATGCAGCGGCTCCCACCCCGCGAATGCGCCGTTGTTCACCTTAATGGCGCCCCACTTGTTGCCGGCCGCCCAGCCCCCGATGCCGCCGCAGGCGCCGGGCGAGCTTGCCGGTGGCCGAGCGCACCTGTCCGTCGAGGTGGCGATAATCGGGGTTGACGATCGGTTCGATTATCGACCAAGCGGTCCAGGCCGAAGTTCTCGCGGGCATACATGAAGAAATTTTCCTGCGACCAGCGGGCGAACATGGCCATGGCCAAGGGGGCCGCGGCACGATCTCATGCTCGATGACCTGGATCAGCCCCGGATCGACCACTTGGTTGACGACGAACAAGGGTTGGCCGTCCTTGGCGTTGACCCAGTAGTCGGTCGTGGCGCGCAGACACAGGCGCTGG
>JAJDOJ010000212.1 GCA_022340215.1 Gammaproteobacteria bacterium | reverse complement strand
CATTTTCCGGTATTCGCCTAATTTCGTGTGGTTCCCGGGCCGCGCGCCGGAATCACTTGTCGCACGACGGTCCCATCGCCCTGCCTCGCTGCCTCCGCTTCACTGTTTCGAACCGTCCGATCGATGTTGTTCACGGGTCTTGACCCGGGGAACGCGCTGCCGCGTCGCGCACCGTATCCCCACCGTAATGACAGGCGAGGATCCGCATCGCGTGTCGCAGTCGCTCCGTCACGGCCGCCGTTCCGGCGAGGCCGAGGAACGTGGCGGTTTCCAGTGCGTTACGCCGCTGCAGAACCCGCAGGATACAGGTGTGCAGCAGGGGTGCGTCCAGCAGATTCTGCCCTTCCCGGTGCGACAACGCCGCACCGGTCAACGCCCGAATGGGTCCCAGGTTGACTTCGTAGCCCCTTCTACTGAAGGCGAAGCTCACGATGTCGCGCCACTGGCCGGCGTCGAGATCGGAAAGCAGGGGCGTGTCGCGGATGAGCAGGCTCGCGGTGAGTTCGGGTTCCAGGTGCTTCAGGGGATCGGAGAGCCACTCGGGAAGGTCGCGCACGAACCGGACGCGTGCCTCGGTGACGAGTCTGCACCCTTCCGCGGTAAGACCGCGTATCACGACCGCGGAGTGACTGCCGCTGGTCGTCCCTCGGCGGAATCCGATCCGTACCGGGGACAGACCGCTGCGCTCCCAGAAGCGCAGCAATCGCGTCGTCGCGCCGAAACTCGCGCCCACCCAGTCGGACCCTTTCCCCGTGTGCTCACGGACGATATCGTTCAGTAGCTGCGTGCCGATGCCGCGCCCCTGCAGGGCTGGGTGAACCGCGATACGCATGACGCGTATGCCGCGCTGCAGGGGGGCCTCCTCGATACCGAGGTGCACGGCCAGGGTCTCGGGAAGGAGGTGCCCGTGCGGGCGGCGGCGGTTCTCGTAGATGGCGCTGGCCGCCTCCGCATTGAACCCCCCCTCGGTGGCCACCAGGGCCGTGGCCACGACGTGGCCGCGATGGCGCGACACGTACACCGACAGGTTGGGTCCGTCCAGCAGGTGACGCAGATCGGCGGGGCGGGTCTGATAATGGGCCAGGACCAAGAGCCCGAACAGCTCGGACAGGCTGCGCTCGTCGTTCGCCAGCGCCGCCCGGTCCAGACGTTCCACGGTGCATGCCCCGGGCGTTGTCGAGGCCAGTGCCGCACCGGCGGCCGGATCGGCGTCCAGCAGCAGCGCGCGAAAGACCAGGCGCTCCAGGGGATCGTTATCGGCCCAGCGCACGGGTGTCTTCAGCTCGATCGAACGCCAGCGATTCGCACGCCGGTTCAGCGCGTCGTGGAAACGCACCGAAAACCCCATGCCGGTCCCCTCGTAACCGTGTACGGTCGTCGCGAAGGCGATACGAGCATAACGCGCCAGCAGCGTCTCCAGCATCGGCGCGGGGATGGCGGCCGCCTCGTCCACCAGGACGAGGTCCGCCGGCGGATGGCCTGAGACCAGCGCATCCGGCGCGATGAACCGTATCTCCCCGGCGCCATGCAGGATCCGTCCACGCCTGACCGTCGAGCCCGATAACATGCCTGCCGCGTGCCGGAACAGCGGTGCGGTGGTGGACATCGACGGCCCGGTAACGACGATACGGTGTTTCCCTCGCTCGAGCAGCAGCGCCGCCGCGATGCCCAGTGCAGCCGATTTTCCGCGGCCCCGATCGGAGGTCAATACGGCGGGACGCCGGCGATGACCCGTTGCAACCTTCAGGACCGACTCGACGGCGATACGCTGATCGTCGGTGCGGTAGATCGTCTCCGGTCCCGGGCCGGTCTGGTCGAATCGTGGAAGGTCACCACGCAGCTGCGAATTTCCCGGGTCCGGCGGTTCGCCAGGCTCTTCTACGACCACGCAGTCGGAGTCCTGCATCAGGATGTGCGCGAATCGCCCGATATACCGGCCCGTCACCGCCTCGGGCGGGTGCGGATGGACCGTGATGCGGGCCTTTTCCGGGTCTTCGTATCCCGGCCAGTCCTCGAGTGCGGGCGTCAGCAGGACCAGCAGTCCTCCGGCACGCAAGGTGCCGCTCACCGCCCCGAAGGCGTCCGGGTCGAAACCGCTGTAGGCATCGAAGACCGCATGATCCACCTCGCTCCCGAGGACGCCCTGAGCCTCGGAACACCGGATTGCGTGCTGGTCCGCGGGAGCGCGGTCCGAGATCCAGAGCACGTCGCTCCTGCCGGTGCCTGGGGCCTCCAA
The DNA here is from genome assembly GCA_022340215.1 of Gammaproteobacteria bacterium. NCBI lineage: Bacteria > Pseudomonadati > Pseudomonadota > Gammaproteobacteria > Gammaproteobacteria bacterium. Next base: position 1,726 of record JAJDOJ010000212.1, on the reverse strand, counting down.
TGCCGCTCGAGCCGCCGCCAGGGTCCAGGCAGGGCTGCCCGCGAGGCACAGGGCGCGCCGGTGACGGTTACCTCGGGCGCGTGCGGACAGTTCCGCCGCGACGCGCCGGATCGCGGCGAGGGAGGTCTCGGGAGCGTCGCCGGTGATCACGATCGAATGACGGGCGAACGAACGGGGCAACGGTGCACGGCCGGGTCAGGGGCGGGGGAGGACATTGCGATAGAATAAGCGATTTCCTTGCCACGTTCCCGCTTGTCGTATGAATGAAATCCCGCCAAGGATCGGTTTCGTCAGCCTGGGTTGTCCCAAGGCCCTGGTCGATTCCGAGCGTATTCTCACCCGGCTGCGCAGCGAGGGTTACGAGGTCGTGCCGACCTACGAGGACGCCGATCTGGTGGTGGTCAACACCTGTGGATTCATCGACGAGGCCCGTGAGGAATCCCTGGACGCCATCGGCGAGGCGCTCAGCGAGAACGGCAGGGTAGTGGTGACGGGATGCCTCGGTGCCGATGCCGAGCGGATCCGCGCGGTACATCCCGAGGTGCTGGACGTCTCCGGCCCGCACGCCTACGAGCAGGTGGTGGGGGCCGTGCACGAGCATCTGCCCCCCGCCCATGACCCGTTCACGAGTCTGGTGCCTCCTCAGGGCGTGAAATTGACGCCCCACCACTATGCCTACCTGAAGATCTCCGAGGGCTGCAACCATCGCTGCACCTTCTGCATCATCCCCTCGATGCGAGGCGACCTGGCGAGCCGGCCCATCGGCGAGGTCATGGGCGAGGCGGAGCGTCTGGTCGAGGCGGGTGTGAGAGAGCTGCTGGTGATCGCGCAGGACACCAGCGCCTACGGCGTCGACGTCCGCTACCGCACCGGCTTCTGGGGCGGCCGGCCGATGCGCACGAAGTTCCACGATCTCGCCCGGGCCCTCGGGGAACTCGGAGTCTGGGTGCGCATGCACTACGTCTACCCCTATCCCCACGTCGACGAGGTGGTGCCGCTGATGGCGGAGGGACGCATCCTGCCCTATCTCGACGTGCCTCTGCAGCACGCCTCGCCGCGGGTCCTCAAGGCGATGAAGCGACCGGCCGCCGCCGAGAACGCCTTGAAGCGGATCCACGCCTGGCGGGAGACCTGCCCCGATATCACGATTCGCAGCACCTTCATCGTCGGTTTTCCGGGAGAGACCGAGCAGGACTTCGCCCGCCTGCTCGAATTCCTGGAAGAGGCCCGCCTCGATCGCGTGGGATGTTTCCGCTATTCACCCGTGGAGGGCGCGCGCGCCAACGACCTGCCGGACCCGGTGCCCGAGGCGGTCAAGGAGGAACGCTTCGAGCGCCTGATGGCCCTGCAGTCCCGGATCAGCGCCGAGGTCCTGCAGGGCAAGGTCGGGCAGGAGGTCGAGGTCCTGGTGGACGGGTTCGAAGACGGCTGGGTCGTCGGACGCGGTCACGCCGACGCCCCGGAGATCGACGGTAACGTCTACATCCGGGATGCGGCCTCACTGCAGGCCGGGGACCTCGTGCGGGTCATGGTCGAAGAGGCGGGAGAGTACGATCTCTACGGGCGGCAGGCATGTTAATGGTTATCTAGGAGCCTGTCGGACTGAGGATTAATCTACTGCGCTGATGGGAGCTCGGCTCAAATGCCCCCGATTTTTCGTTGCGTAGGCCCACTATGCGCCTCAAAATCGTGAACATTTGATCTCGCTCTCCCATCATGCTCGCTA
>JAJDOJ010000211.1 GCA_022340215.1 Gammaproteobacteria bacterium | reverse complement strand
CCGGGTCGTGGACGTCCGACTCGACCAGTCGCACGGTGGGCAACACCTGTAGGTCACGGTTGCGATGCGGTCTGCGCGTCGGCACGCGCATCGCCTGTCCCTCATCCGCCAACCTGGCCACCAGGTGCTGACCCACAAATCCGGTCCCTCCGAGAATACAGATTGTCCTTTTCTTCATGTCAAACGGGTGCTGGTCAGTCTTGAGGGGGCGATATTGTACACATTTGTCGCCTTAACCCGCGCACCTCGTATCCTGTGTCCTTTCCGCGGGCACCTCGGCGCGGGCCGCGTTGCAGCCGGAACACGAGCCGCCGCATCCGGGTGCTCTACTGGGTCGCGCGTGTCGCCTCCAGAGTCGGAGCGCCGCCACGGCGGCAAGCGAGACTACGACGGCGAGCGCGATCCATTCCTGCAAATACTGGTTCATGAGGAGGTTTTGATCAGATTCGGGTGCCGATCTGGAACACGGCGAGCGCCGCCAGGTAACCCAGCGAAGTCATATAGGTCCAGGCGAACAGGGCCCAGGACCAGCTTGCCGCCTCTCGCCGGATGGTGGCGACCGTCGCCACGCATTGCAGGCAGAAGGCGTAGAAGACCAGCAGGCCCAGGACCATCGGCAGCGTGTAGACCGGTTCCCCGTCGGGCCAGCGCGCCCCCTGGAGCCTCCCCTTGAGGCTGTCGCTCTCCGCGTCGACGTCTTGCCCGACGGCATAGATGGTGCCGAGTACGGCGATGACCACTTCGCGCGCCGGAAACCCCGCGATGACCGCCGCCGAGACCTTCCAGTCCCAGCCCAGGGGCCGGAAGATCGGATCGACGATCCTCCCCATTCTGCCAAGGATGCTCTGGTCCAGGTACGCCGCCGCCTCGCGATTGTCGAGTGCCACGCGACGCTGTTCCAGCTCGACGCCGCCAAACCGGTTCGACGCCTCGGTCCGCTGTACTTCGTAGGCGTCGTGGATCGACCCCGGGTGAGGGAAATAGGCCAGTGCCCACACGATCAGCGCGACTGTAAATATCACGGTACCGGCGCGTCGCAGGAAGATCACCGCGCGATCCATCAACCGGAGTAGTGCCGACTTCAGATTCGGTCGCCGGTACGGTGGAAGCTCCATGAGAAACGTCGGCGTCGGTCCGCGCAGCAGGGTTTTCTTGAGCACGAACGCCGTGATCACGCCACCGAAAATGCCGAGCAGATACAGACCGAGCAGGATTAGGCCCTGCAGATTGATGAATCCGCCCAACCAGCTTCGCTGCGGGACGAAGGCCGCGATCAGGAGTGCGTATACGGGCAGGCGGGCCGAGCAGGTCATGAACGGGGCGGCGAGTATGGTCGCGATCCGGTCGCGCCGGTCCGGAATCACGCGAGTTGCCATGATGCCGGGGACCGCGCAGGCGAAGCTGGACAACATGGGAATGAATGACTGACCCGAAAGGCCGCACCATCGCATCAGCCGGTCCATGAGGAACGCCGCGCGGGCCATGTAGCCCGTGTCCTCCAGCAGGATGATGAAGGCAAACAGGATCAGGATCTGTGGCAGGAAGATCACGACGCTACCGACACCGGCGATCACCCCGTCGATCAGCAGGCTCGACAATGCCCCGGGGGGCAACCATGCCGACAGAATCGCTCCCAGCCCCGTGGTGCCCGCGTCAATCAGGTCCATCATCGGCGTCGCCCAGGAAAACACGGCCTGGAACACCGCGGCCATCACGACGAGAAACAGGAGGCTCCCCCAACCGGGGTGACTGACGAAGCGGTCAATGCGGTCCGACCAGCTGGTGCCGGTCTCCTGGCGTGTTTCGACATCGGTCATGATATCGTTGATCCAGCCGTATCGGGACCGCGCCTCGAGTCCGCTGAGCGCCTGTCCCGCACCGACGTCGTTCCGCAACCCATCCAGGCGCGCGGACAGATCCCGGCCCGCCAGCCTCTGAAGGCGCTGCTCTGCGTAGCCACCGACGTCGATCAGGGCGCGCGCCACCTCCTGGACGTCGATCTCCACGCCCTCGGCCCGTAGTTCCCCGCAAAGTGCTGTCGAGGCCTGCTTGAGTTCCGGCAGCAGCCTGACCGAGGGGGCGTGACCCTGTTGCAGCACGTCATCGAGGACCCGCTTCAGCTCCTCGACCCCTTCCCCACGGGCGGCGACCATGGGCACCACCCTTGCATCGAGTGCCCGCGCCAGCGACCGGTCATCGATCCGGATGCCCTTACGCGCGGCGACGTCGGTCATGTTCAACGCCACGACAACCGCGAGTCCCATCTCGAGGACCTGGCTGGCGAAATAGAGGTTACGGCGCAGATTGGAGGCGTCGACCAGAAGCAGTACCGCGCCGGGTCGCTCCAGCTCGTCGAATCTGCCGAGCAGGGTATCGATGGCGACCATCTCGTCGGGGGACTGCGCGGCGAGCGAGTAGGTGCCCGGGACGTCGATCAGCTGCACCTCACCTGAAGCCAGGGTCAGTGTGCCGGTGTGTTTCTCGACCGTGACGCCGGGGTAGTTGCCGGTCTTCTGGCGCAGCCCGGTGAGGATATTGAAGAGTGTACTCTTGCCGGTATTGGGGTTGCCGACCAGCGCGATGGTACGCGTGGTACGCGAGACGGTACCGGTAGCGGTACGGTCCGTTTCAACGGCATGTGCGGATTCGCAGCACGTCACGAGAGCAGTTCGACCTGGATCGTGCTTGCCTCGTCGCGGCGCAGCGACAGCGCGTAATCCATCACGCGAATCTCCATCGGGTCCCCGGTGGGTGCACGCCGAATTACCTGCACCTCGCTGCCTTCCAGCAAGCCGAGCGTCATGATGCGCTGGGAAAGGGGACCCATATCATTGAATCTGATGACCCGTGCCCGGTCTCCGGGTTTCAGGTCCGCGAGTGAACGGTCCATGAATTACGGTCTACAGAAGGGGTGGATCCAGGAGCGCCGCTTCTTCAAGCGGACGTTGAGAGGAGATACCTCGATATGCAAGGCCTCGCTCCGGTTCAGTGCCCAACGGCTGTGCTCGAGACCGACAACGATCAGCTTTCCGGCTTGCATCAGCGCAATCTCGGCGCCGGGTGCCAGGCCGCGGGCGTGCAGTTTTTCCCGCATCTTCAGATCCGGCGATCGTATCTGGGTGATGACCGCGGTCTCACCCCGGGAAAGTTCAATCAATGTCATCGAGACGGCCCCCCTGACTGCGCGTTGTTACCACGATAAAAAAACTAATCGTAATGATAATACTTCTCATTGCTGCAGATCAAGGGAGGCGCGCCTCGCAGGGGGCATGGAGGCACTCGCAGGTCAGTGGCTTCCGACGGGGGTGTCTTCCGGTCGCCGTCGCCGGTTGCCGCTCGATCGCCTCCTTCCCGGGGGCGTACTGTCCCGCCGGCCGGTGCGTTTCGGGTGCCTGCGCCTTGGTGGGACCCGCGCTTCCGCCAGCAGATCCGGTGACACGCTTTCGGCGGGGATCTTGTATCCGATGTACGCCTCGATCTCCGGGAGGTGAAATGCATACTCCTCGCAGGCAAAGCTGATGGCGTCGCCATCGGCGCCGGCCCGCGCCGTACGTCCGATCCTGTGTACGTAGTCCTCTTCGGACTGCGGCAGGTCGAAATTGACAATATGGCTGACCTCGGGGATGTGCAGGCCGCGGGAGGCCACGTCGGTTGCGACCAGCAGTGGAAACTCGCCGGTGGTAAATCCCTTGAGCAAGGCCAAGCGCTTGCGCTGCGGCACATCGCCGGAGAGCAGGGCTGTCTTGTAGCCGTTCTCCTCCAGGTAGGCCGTTACCCGCTCGGCGGTTCGCTTGGTGTTGACGAACACCATGGTGCGCTTGGGGTCATGCTGTTTCAGCAATCCGATTAGCAGGGGTATCTTTTCGTCGTTGGAAGGGTAGTAGATGGCCTGCCGTACCCGGGCCGTCGTCACCTGATCAGGCTCGATCCGGACCATCTCGGGGTTGTTCATGTGTTCGTAGGCGAGTTCCATGACACGGTAGGAGAGTGTCGCCGAGAACAGCATGCTGAGACGCTTTTCCGGCAACGGCATGCGGCGCATCAGGTAGCGTATGTCGCGGATGAACCCCAGGTCGAACATGCGGTCGGCCTCGTCAAGTACCATCACGCGAATGGCCTTGAGATCGAACACGCGCTGCTTGAAATAATCGATAATCCGTCCAGGAGTGCCGATCAGTACATCGATCCCCGCCGCGAGCCGTTCCCGCTGGCTGACATAGCCTTCCCCACCGTAGACGACACCGATCGAAAGTCCGGTGTGGCTTCCCAGCGTGGTTGCGTCGTTGTAGATCTGTATGGCGAGTTCGCGAGTCGGGGCGATGACGATGGCAAGCGGTTGGCTGGGACGCCTGTTGTCGCTGGGCGGGTCTCGAAGCAGGGTCGAGAACAGTGCGACCAGGAAGGCGGCGGTTTTGCCGGTGCCGGTTTGCGCCTGGCCCGCGACGTCACGCCCGGCGCGTGTCAGTGGCAACGCCTTCTCCTGAATCGAGGTACAATATTCGAAGCCTGCGTCGTCGAGTCCTTTCTGGACTTCCGGTGGCAGGTCGATGTCGCTGAACTTCAGTTCCGTCAATAGATGTTCACTCATCTAGTTAGGATACCCGAATTTTCGTGCCGATGGCCGCTAGTCGGCATGGACTTGATGCACGGGATAAGTTAGACTTTTGGCCCATGCAGGCAAATTCTTACACCGCCTCGGCCTTGATCGATAACCTATCCCGATTGTAGTCTCTCCCTTGGGCGAGCAATTTACGCCATCCCGGGAACCAACATGACGCCGCTTCGAGGAGCAATACGGTGAGCGAGAAGATACTTCACGTATCGGATGGGAGTTTCGAGCAAGAGGTACTCAAGTCCGATGTGCCGGTACTGGTGGATTACTGGGCCGAGTGGTGTGGCCCGTGCAAGATGATCGCGCCGATCCTCGACGAGATTGCGGATGAGTATGATGGCAAGGTGCGGATCGCAAAACTGAATATCGACGACAACCCCACGACCCCGCCCAAATACGGAATTCGGGGTATTCCGACCCTGATGCTATTCAAGGACGGAGAGGTGGAGGCGACCAAGGTCGGTGCGCTATCGAAATCGCAGCTCACCGCATTTCTCGATCAAAGCATCTGATCCCCGGGCAGACCCGGCAAATCAACTGGACGGATCCTGTATTTAGTGTTAAAAGGACTTTAAATATCAATTTCCTTCCCATACAGATCTGCCCAGACAAACCGTGGCCGCGTTGTTGCGGGTTGCCTGAATATCATAAGTGATGATTCCCGTAGTGAATGCACGCTGAGATACCTTGAGCAGGTTGGTGCGATGCACTGGGCCGTTCGCCCTGTCGCCTCCAGCTTCCAACCGATGCAAAGCCTGACGGGATCCATCCATAACGAATATCGGATCGGAAAGTAAGGGTTGTAGAGGCTCGGTGGCGTTCGTTCACAGTATCTACTTGACTCCGTACCCATCAGATACTCCAGCTGACAGATCATCGGCACCGCCGGTCCAGTGTAATAAACTGCCGTTTCGCAACATCCCATCGCGGGTGCTTCGATCCTGCTGCCGGATAACACCCGTGTGTCCATCTTGACTATCCCATTTCGTTCCAGACACGACCCCTGACATCATGAACTTGACCGAACTGAAGAAGAAACCCGCCTCGGAACTGATCAGCATTGCCGAGTCGGTGGGAATCGACGGCGTCGCCCGCTCGAGAAAACAGGACATCGTCTTTTCGATTCTGAGGGCGCGGGCCAAAAACGGAGAGGATATTTTCGGGGACGGCGTCCTGGAAATACTGCAGGACGGATTTGGTTTTCTGCGTTCGGGCGATGCGTCCTATCTTGCGGGACCGGACGATATCTATGTCTCTCCGAGCCAGATCCGGCGATTCGGGCTGCGGACCGGGGATACCGTATCGGGAAAGATACGCCCGCCCAAGGATGGCGAGCGCTACTTCGCGATGCTCAAGATGGACAAGATCAACTTCGAGTCGCCGGAGGTCGCCAAGAACAAGATCCTGTTCGAGAACCTGACACCGTTGCATGCCGACGATCGGATCCGCCTCGAACGCGGAAACGGCAGTACCGAGGACATCGTCGCGCGGGTCATCGATATCGTCGCACCCATCGGCAAGGGACAGCGCGGGCTGATCGTGTCGCCGCCGAAGGCGGGCAAGACGATCATGCTGCAGAACATTGCGCAGAGCATCGCGGCCAATCAGCCCGAATGCTATCTCATCGTGCTGCTGATCGATGAGCGGCCGGAGGAAGTCACCGAGATGGAGCGCATGGTACGCGGAGAGGTGATCTCCAGCACCTTCGACGAACCCGCGACGCGCCACGTGCAGGTCGCCGAGATGGTCATCGAAAAAGCCAAGCGGCTCGTAGAGCATCGCACGGACGTTGTGATACTCCTGGATTCCATCACCCGGCTTGCGCGCGCCTATAATACCGTGGTGCCTTCCTCCGGTAAGGTGTTGACCGGCGGTGTCGACGCAAACGCGTTGCAGCGACCCAAGCGGTTTTTCGGTGCGGCGCGCAATATCGAGGAAGGCGGCAGTCTCACCATCATGGCGACGGCCCTGATCGACACAGGCTCCAAGATGGACGAGGTCATCTACGAGGAGTTCAAGGGAACCGGTAACAGCGAGATTCATCTCGATCGGCGCATCGCGGAAAAACGCGTCTTCCCGGCCATCAACATCAACCGGTCCGGCACCCGCCGCGAGGAACTTCTCACGGACCCGGACGAATTGCAGAAACTGTGGATCCTGCGCAAGTTCCTGCACTCGATGGACGATATTGAGGCGATGGAGTTCCTTCTCGGCCGGTTGCAGTCCAACAAGACGAACAACGAATTCTTCGATTCCATGAAACGATAGGGTTAGCCGCCCAACTGCTGAATCCCTTCCTTACTGTCACCGCTGTGGTCTGAGGGAAGGCGACGGTTCCATTCTTCAGTCCGGTACACCGAAACGCGTGATTTCTCTCACCCGAAAAGGGTACGACGCTCCCTTGGTCGCGAGTCAAGGGCAATGAGAGACCCGTTACGCTCCGGCTCACTCATGGCGAATTGGACCGGTTCCCCGGTTTGTCTCCACGGCGTATAGTTTCCTCGCGGGAGGAACGTGCGTCGATGCGGCAACGGCAAGGGAAATCGAGACGGCGGATTGCAACGGGTATGATCGCAGCCCTTTGCATGGTCCTTTTTCTCCCAAGGGCGACCGCAGCGGACGCCGGTTCCGACGGCTCGGCCGACCATGCCACCGCAGGGGATGTGCGGTACTGGTACGACGGAGACGAGCGGCAAACGGTCTGGTTGGAAAGCGATCTCGTCGCGGAGTTCGCGAATCCGATCGGCGATGGTTCCGGTACCGCCTCGCCGCGTTCCGGACGGCGCGTGAGACTGCCGTCGCGGTACGGGTGGTTGCAATTCCGCCGGGCCGGGGATTCGGCTGAACCCGACACCGGTGTTCCCACGAGGGCTTCACCTGTGTTTCGCGATACACCGTCGACCGGCGGACCGCTGCGTACCCTGCCCGGTGGCGTCATCGTATATCTCGATCCCGCGCTTTCCCCCGCGGATGTCGATGCCTGGCTGATTCGCCATGCACCGGACTCCTCAAGGCGCCTGTTATTTGGCCCCAACGTCTATTTCATCGACACACCACCGGGGCTGGAATCGCTCGAAACCGCCAACCGGATACATGAAACAGAGGGCGTCATTGCAGCGACACCCAACTGGTGGACGGAGCGTGTACCCCGGTGAGCGTCCGGCTGGAGCCCGCATCGACCCAGGGTTTCCGACGCATTCGCGCCTTCAGGTCCATGCTGTTGCCGGTGGCCTTCGCGATTGCCGCCTGTGACGGTGGAGGCGGCGTCGAACCAGCGCCTGACCGGTCATTGCTCATCGTTGTCTCCGGTGACGGAAGGGTGACCAGCACACCCTCGGGTATCGACTGTGGCCCAGCCTGCTCCACGTCGTTTCACGACGGTACGGTGGTGACGCTGACTGCAAGCCCCGGTGAGGGTTCCGGCGTCTTGGACTGGGGCACGGCCGTGTGCGGGACGAGCGAGATGTGCCGCATCGCCCTGACCGCGGATACCACCGTCAATGTCACGTTCTCAGGCGATGACCCCCTGTTTGCCCTGCAATGGCACCTGGACAACCGAGGGCAGACCGGTGGTACGGCGAACGAGGACGTGAACGTTCTGCCGGTGTGGACCGAATCCGGGATACGGGGCCGGGATGTGCGGACGGTCGTCGTAGACGACGGGCTGGAGGTGGCACACGAGGACCTCGCCCCCAATGTGGTCGAGGGTGCGGGTTGGAACTATCTGAGCGGGACCCCCGACCCGACACCTCCTGCCCCTTCCCTGGGGAATCCGGCAGATTTGGCCCACGGGACATCCGTCGCTGGTCTCATTGCGGCGCGCGACCGTAACGGCAAGGGCGTCAGGGGTGTGGCGCCCCTGGCGGGACTGGTGGGTTACAACCTGCTTGTGCGGGCCACTTCGGTAAACGAGGGTGACGCCATGGCGCGCGACGCCGTGGAAAACGCCGTCTCCAACAACAGTTGGGGACCGACGGACGGGCAGGGTACGCTGGACCACAGTTCGTTCGAATGGCGCGAGGGGGTCAGGACCGGCCTGACGCAGGGGCGGAATGGACGCGGTATCGTGTACGTCTGGGCCGCCGGAAACGGCGCTCCGCGGGACAATTCCAACTACGATGCGTACGCCAATCACCGTGGCGTGATCACCGTGGCCTCCGTGGACCATGACGGACGCCAATCGTTTTTTTCGGAGCGGGGCGCCAATCTGTGGGTCAGCGCGCCGGGGATGCCGTCGCTGGTGACGACGGACCGCACGGGTGAGTACGGCTTCAATTCCACGGGCTCAGCGGGGAACCTCGCGAACAATAACTACACGAATGGCTTCGGCGGGACCTCTGCGGCTGCGCCGCTCGTTTCCGGCGTGGTCGCCCTGATGCTGGAAGCCAACCCGACCCTCGGCTGGCGTGACGTCAGGCTCATCCTCGCGCAGACCGCGCGCAGAAATGATCCGGCGGACCCCGGCTGGGCCGATTTCGGTACGGCGCCAGCGTATCACTTCAACCATCGTTACGGTTTCGGTGTCGTCGATGCCGCGGCCGCGGTCGAGGCCGCCAGGACCTGGACGAACGTCGGGCCGCAGATCAGTGCGGTCACCGCGGAGTCCCGGCCGTCGCTCCCGATACCGGACAACGACCCGATCGGTGCAAGCGATACCATCACCGCCAGCGGCACCGGGATCCGGCGGATCGAGTTCATCGAGGTGACGTTTTCTGCGCAGGACCACGGGTACTCGGGTGATCTCGAAGTCGTCCTGACCTCACCGACCGGTGCGCGAAGTACGCTGGCCGAAACGCATACCTGCGCCAACGACGCCTGTTCGGTGTATCTTGACTGGGTCTTTGGCAGCGCCCGGCACCTGGGAGAAGGGGCGGACGGGACGTGGCAGCTGACGGTCAGGGACGGGTTTCCCGGAGATGCGGGGACCTTCCGGTCATGGCGTCTCGCGTTCTATGGAACGGGGCCGGAATAGCGGTGCCGGGACACGGCGGCGGTACCGGTGCGCGCGGGTACGTCTCGGCTGTTTTCAGGACGCCGCCGGAACGACGCGGTAGAGTTCCCCTTCCTCGTAGTCGACGATCAGGATCTCGCCGTCGATGTCTTCGGTAAAACCGACAATCGACAATGGCGTCGTCGCCAGCACCCTTCTCTCCAGACCTCGGGATATCCCCCCGAACAGGCCCCAGATCGTGCCGCTGCCGTAGTCGCCAAAGATGTACACACCCCGTAAGGCGGGTATCGCCCCACCCCGATAGACCCGGCCTCCGGTGATCGAATACCCCTCGTCGTGTCGGTACTCGGCCACGGGAAAGGTGAACCTTGCCGGATCTCCGCAATCCCGCGTGTCGTATTCGAGTGTCCCCTCGTAGCAGCGCCAGCCGTAGTTTCCGCCTTTCTCGACGATGTCGATCTCTTCCACCTTATTCTGTCCGACGTCGGCGAGCCAGAGTCGATGGGGCGGGGCGCGGTCGAAGCCCCAGCCCCAGGGATTTCTCAGTCCCCAGGCGAAGATTTCGGGTCTCGAGCCCGGCGTTTCGATCAGTGGATTGTCGGGCGGGATCGCGTAGGGTGCCTCGCGGTCGACGTCGATCCGCAGCATGGCGCCAAGAAGGGTGGTGGTGTCCTGCGCGTTGTTGTGCGGGTCTCCCGCCGCACCCCCGTCTCCCAGCCCGATGTAGAGGTATCCGTCCGGTCCGAAGGCGATGTTCCCGCCGTTGTGGTTTGCCCAGGGCTGGCCCACGCGCAGCAGGACCTCCTCGCTGTCCGGGTCGAGTCTGCCGCCCACATCCCGCATTCGCGATACCCGGGACTGCATGGTCTCGCCCGGCTCTACACCGGGCACGGTATAGGAGACGTAGACCTGCCGGTTGGTGTCGAACCGAGGGTGAAATGCCATGCCCAGCATCCCGCCCTCGAACCGGTCGTCGACCACCGCGCTGTCATCGAGGTAGGTGTGGGCAACGGCGGTGTCTTCATTCTGCGGGTCGAACCAAAGGATCCTGCCGCTTTGTTCGGTGACGTACCAGCGCGAATCGTCCCCGGGGGCATGGAAGAGACCCGTCGGGTGGTCGAAGCTCAGTTCCGGCCAGGCCTGTTCGATCGAGAGGGGCGGTTCCGAGAGCAGTTCGGCCGGTCCGGTACCGGAGCCGCAGGCCGATAGCGCGATCAGTAACGATGCGAACGAGGTCAACCTCTCGAACGCGCATCGAGGATACGCCGGGCACCGGCAGGTCCCGGTGGCCATCAGGCGACCACGTCCGAAACGCGTTCCCTGGCCACGGCGCGGTGACCGATATCCGGGCGGAAGTAGGCGTCGCGCCACTGGATTCGCTCGATTGCGGCATATGCCCGTTGACCGGCCTGCGTGACGTTATCACCCAGCGCGGTGACGCACAGGACCCGTCCCCCGCTGGTGACGACATCGCCGCCGTCCTCTCGGGTCCCGGCGTGGAACACCTTGATATCCTCGCTGTCCACGCCGTCGAGCCCGGAGATGACATCCCCGTTTCGATAGGCGTCCGGATAACCGCCGGCTGCCATGACGACGCCGAGCGCACTGCGCGGGTCCCACGCCAGGGTGGTCCGGTCCAGCTCGCCGCGCAATGCCGCCAGTGTCGTCTCCACCAGGTCGGACCTCAGCCGAAGCAGGATCGGTTGGGTCTCGGGGTCGCCGAAACGGCAGTTGTACTCGAGTACCCTTGGCGTCCCGTCGGACGAGATCATCAGGCCCGCGTAGAGGAACCCGCGATAGGGACAGCCGTCCTCGCGCATCCCGCGGATCGTCGGTTCGATGACCTGCGACAGGATACGGTCGTGCATCTCACGCGTCACCACGGGTGCCGGGGAATAGGCGCCCATGCCACCGGTGTTGGGGCCGGTATCGCCGGCATCGCGGGCCTTGTGATCCTGCGAGGTTGCCATCGCGAGGGTGTGTTCCCCGTCGGCCATGCAGATGAAGCTCGCCTCCTCCCCCTCGAGGAAAGACTCGACGACCACCCGGTGCCCGGCCCGACCGAACGCATCTCCGGCCAGCATACCGCGGGCCGCGGCAACGGCTTCGTCCTCGGTCTGCGCCAGGATGACGCCCTTACCGGCGGCGAGTCCGTCCGCCTTGACCACGACCGGGGCGCCATGCGCGCGGATATGGGCCTCGGCCTCCCCGGCGTCGGTGAAACTGCCGAACTCGGCGGTAGGAATCCCGTGGCGGGCGAGAAACGCCTTGGCGAAGGTCTTGGATCCCTCCAGACGGGAGGCCGCGCGCGAGGGACCGAAGATCGGCAGGTCCGCTTCCCGAAAGGTGTCGACGATCCCAGCGACCAGCGGCGCCTCGGGTCCGATAAGGGTCAGTCCGACCGCTTTCTCCCGTGCGAATCGTTCCAGTCCCGCCAGGTCGTCCACGGCGATGGGGACGTTTTCCACGCCCGGCTCCCGGGCCGTACCCGCGTTGCCCGGTGCGACATACACCACCTCGGCCAGCGGGGATTGCGCCAGTTTCCAGGCCAGTGCGTGCTCGCGTCCGCCACCACCCACGACGAGAATCTTCATACCGGTCTCC
>JAJDOJ010000210.1 GCA_022340215.1 Gammaproteobacteria bacterium | reverse complement strand
GAGCATGGTGGGAGAACGAGACAAAAAGTTTACGATTTCGAGGCGCATAGTGGGCCTACGCAACGAGAAATCGGGGATTTTTTGGCCGCTCTCCCATCAGCGCAGTAGATTGTTCCTAAGGCCGACAGGCTCCTAGAATCGTGGCTATTCCGGTGCAAGCTGAGACGAAAACTTGCACCGAACGTGCTGGCAACGGCTTGAAAGGTCCTGCGAAATCGGACCGTACCGAGGGATGTTGGCACTGCCCTAAAATGACCGATATCTAAATGTTTTTATTATTAAAAATGGCGGAGAGGGAGGGATTCGAACCCTCGATACGCTATTAACGTATACACACTTTCCAGGCGTGCTCCTTCAACCGCTCGGACACCTCTCCGGTTATTAAACCGCCGCGCAAGGCAGGGGCCCTTACTTGCGGATCGGCTCAAGGCGCGACAGCGTATCGTGAATCACCGGAGGGTTCAATCCTTGCACGGACCGTCACTTCCCTCCCTTGCCGCCATCGGGTCGCAGGATCGTCGTGGGAAACGGCGTGACCTTATCGCCGAGTTCGGTGATCCGTGCGGCTCCCCTGTTGGTGACCTCATCGATTCGGATGACCGAATGCATGGGGATGAGACATCGCCGGACTGACTCGAACTCGGACTTGAGCCGTTCCTCGGACGGATCCACGACCGGGGAGTCCCGATCGTCGAACACGAGTTGCTCGACGGTCACGAATCCCATGATGTCGGAGGCATAGACCTCGCGCGCGAACACTTCGTAGACCTCCCCCTGATTGATGAACTTGACGCGATACAAGGACTTTTTCTTTACTTCCACTTCGGTACCCCCGACTGCCCCTTTCTCAGACGACTACAATCTTCTCGCGTTCGAATCCCCGGACCTCCCGGTACGCAAAATATCCCCGGGGATTTCCGACAACGCGAACTCCGGAAAAGACGTAGTCGACCGAATCATGAATGTGGCCATGGATCCACAGGTCGATGTCATACTCCGACAACAGGTCGTCCAGGTCGTTGCAATAGGCGTGGCGGATGGGATCGCTTCCCCGGCTCCCGAACCAGCTCTGCATCAGCGGTGCGTGGTGCGTTACCACAACCGTCCGTCCGTCGTGGGGCCGGGACAATTCTGCTCGCAGCCACGCCCGGGAGGCGACGTTTCTTTCGATAATGTCCTCTGGAATCATGCCGCGTGACCCGACCGAGATATACCGGAAATCGTTCATGGCCAGGAATACCTTCGCCATTTCGAACTCGTCGGCACCGCTGAAATCCGTCCACAGGGTACATCCGAGAAACCGGCACTCACCAATCGTGACGTAACGGTTCTCGAGAAACTCGATGTTCGATCCCCTGGACTTTTCCGTCAGTTCCGCGTTCAGCGCCTCGAGATCGTTCTGCCAGTACTCGTGATTTCCCCCGACGTAGATCACCGGACACGAAAACCGCGCCAGCCAGTCGAGCCCTTCACAACCGACGCCGATATCACCGGCCGCGACGAGCACGTCCGCCCGATCCGCGCTGACCTCCAGGGGTCCGAACTCCAGGTGAATATCTGACAGTATCTGGATATTCATGAACGCTCAGAAACGGAGCCGGACCCGCCGCGAACCTCGGTCAACGCCGTATACGGCATCCGAGCTGGAAGAGGTCTCTTCGTTCGATGTCTCGTTCAAACCTTCTGGTCCGCCATGAAGAGCCAGGTCTCGATGACCGAATCCGGATTCAGCGATACGCTGCCGATCCCCTCCTGCATCAACCATCGTGCAAGATCCGGGTGATCGGACGGCCCCTGCCCGCAGATTCCGATGTATTTCCCCTTGGTATTACAGGTCTGGATGGCCTGATGGATCAACTCCTTGACCGCGGGATTGCGTTCGTCGAACGAGGCCGCGACGAGGCCCGAGTCCCTGTCCAGCCCGAGGGTCATCTGTGTCAGGTCGTTCGAGCCGATGGAGAAGCCATCGAAGAGCTCCAGGAACTCCGCGGCGAGGATGACGTTCGATGGGACCTCGCACATCATGATCACCCGCAGTCCGCCGTCGCCGCGACGCAGGCCGTTCTCCGCGAGCAGCTCCAGGACCCGCGACCCCTCCTCGACGGTACGCACGAAGGGAATCATGATCTCCACGTTGGCGAGTCCCATCTCCTCGCGCACGATCTTCAGTGCGCGGCACTCCAGCTCGAAGCAGTCCCGGAAGCTCTCCGACACGTAGCGTGAGGCGCCGCGGAACCCGATCATGGGGTTCTCCTCCTCGGGCTCGTAGCGATGTCCGCCCATCAGGTGGGCGTACTCGTTGGACTTGAAGTCCGACATGCGGACGATGACCGGGTTTGGCGCGAAGGCCGCGGCCAGGGTCGCGATGCCCTCCGCGAGCTTATCGACGTAGAACTCCACGGGGCCGGCGTAGCCCGCGGTTTTGCGGGAGATCGATGCCTTCAGGTCCGCCGGCAGGTCATCGAACTCGAGCAGGGCCTTGGGGTGTACGCCGATCATGTTGTTGATAATGAACTCGAGTCGCGCCAGACCGACGCCGGCGTTCGGGATGGCGGCGAAATTGAATGCCTGCTCGGGGTTGGCGACGTTCATCATCACCTTGACCGGCACCTCGGGCATCTTCTCCAGCTCGATACGTTGGGTCTCGAAATTCAACTCGCCATCGTAGACCCGTCCGGCGTCCCCTTCCGCGCAACTTGTGGTGACGGGCTGGCCATCGGGCACCTTTTCTGTCGCATTGCCGCAACCCACGATCGCGGGGATACCCATCTCTCGGGCGATGATCGCGGCGTGACAGGTACGCCCGCCGCGGTTGGTGACGATCGCACTCGCCCGTTTCATGATGGGTTCCCAGTCGGGGTCCGTCATGTCCGTGACCAACACATCGCCCTTCTGCACACGGTCCATCTGGCCGAGGTCCGTGATCACCCGCGCGGGTCCCGAAGCGACACGCTGGCCCACGGCACGACCGGAGGTCAGCACCTCCCCCTGTTCCATCATCCGGAATCGCTCGAGGACGCTGGTCTGGCGGCTCTTCACCGTCTCCGGTCGCGCCTGGACGATGAACAGACCGCCGTCGACCCCGTCCCGTGCCCACTCGATGTCCATGGGCCGCCCATAGTGATTCTCGATCAGGACGGCCTGGCGGGCCAGTTCCTCCACGTCCTGTGGATCGATGCAGAACCTCGCCCTGTCCGCCTCGTCCACGTCTTTGGTGACGACGGACCTCCCGCCTTCGCCATAGACCATCTTGATCGCCTTCTCACCGCGGTTGCGGATCAGCATGGCTCGCTTGCCTGCCGCCAGCGCCGGCTTGTAGACATAGAACTCATCCGGGTTGACCGCACCCTGCACCACCGTCTCGCCCAGTCCGTAACTACCGGTGATGAACACCACATCCCGGAATCCGGATTCCGTATCGAGGGTAAACATCACCCCACTCGCGGCAAGATCGCTGCGCACCATGCGCTGCACACCGGCCGACAAGGCCACGTCCGCGTGCGCGAAGCCCTGGTGAACGCGGTAGGCGATGGCGCGGTCGTTGAACAGGGACGCGAACACGAGCCTCACGGAGTCCAGGACGCGGTCGAGACCACTGACGTTGAGATAGGTCTCCTGCTGCCCGGCAAACGATGCGTCCGGCAGATCCTCGGCGGTCGCCGAGGAGCGGACCGCAACGGAAACCCCTTCACCGGCCTCCGACTCGAGTTCGCGATAGGCCCGGGCGATCCCGTCCTCCAGATCGGCGGGGAAGCTCGCGTCGCCGATCCAGCCACGGATCTCGGCGCCGGTCCTGGCCAGTTGGTTGACGTCGCCGACATCCAGGCGATCCAGCGCCGCGTTGATCCGATCCGTCAGTCCCGCGTGCTCGATGAAGGCGCGATACGCTTCCGCCGTGGTGGCGAACCCCCCAGGCACAGAGACCCCTAGGCCAGAGAGTTGAGTGATCATCTCGCCCAGCGAGGCGTTCTTTCCGCCCACGCGGCCGACATCGTTCATGCCCAGGGTATGCAAATCAACTACCAGTTTGTCCATCTCGACCCACCTTGCGTTAGTATGTTGATTTATCGCCATGCATATTGTATTGCGCGTTTCCCGGCATTGACCTCCCCGATTAAGATCCCCCAAAGCGCAGCCCGCCACGAGATCTCGGGCATCCTGAGCGAAGTGGGGATTCCGTGCGACCTCCCTGACGACCCGAGGAGAATTCTCGACCCATGCAGGCCGTATTCTACATTTCAAACCGAACGGCGATCACCGCGGAAACCATGGGACAAAGCCTGCTCGCCCAGTTCCCGGACGTGGCGTTCAGAGAAATCACCGTGCCCTATATCGACACTTCGCAGAAGGCCACCGCAACGATCGAGCAGATCCGGCAGATCGCCGGGGAATCCTCCGGGCTGCCGCTGGTGATCGCCTCCCTGGCCGATCCCGAGATTCGCGAAATCTTCCTGCAATACGAGGGAGCGATCGTGCTCGACCTGTTCGAAAGCTTCCTGCCCCCCCTGTCCGAGGCGCTGGGGATCCAGCCCATTCATCGGGAGGGCCCTTCTCACCGCTTTTCGAATCGCGGCAGATACGACTCGCGAATCAAGGCGATGAACTTCACGCTGCTCCACGACGACGGCAGTTATACGCGCCAGTACGGGCACGCCGATATCATCCTCACCGGGGTATCCCGTTCCGGCAAGACCCCGACCTGCATCTACCTGGCCCTGCAGTTCGGGGTCCGGGCGGCGAATTATCCTCTGACCGAGAACGATCTGCGCTCTAGCGACCTTCCCGAGGTCCTTCGCGAACACGCCGCCAAGCTCTACGGCCTGACGACGCAACCGGAGCGACTGCACATCATCCGCAGCGAGCGGCGCCCCGACAGCCGCTATGCCTCACTGGCACGGTGCCGCTCCGAGATCCGCGCCGCGGAAGCCCTGTTTCGCGAATACGGGATACCGTTTCTGAATACCGAAACCCGTTCCATCGAGGAGATCGCCACCTGTATCGCGCAGGAACGCGGACTGCGCACGCGGGCGGTGGCTGGGTGACCCCCGCGTCAACCCGAGTCCCCTGTGCGAGGCTATGCTTGCGCCTGCATGTGATCAATGACGGCATCCCCGAAACCCGAGGAGGTCACCTTGGTCGCCCCCTCCATGATCCTGGCCAGATCGTAGGTCACGGTACCGGCCGCGATGGCACCGCTCATGCCCTGGATAATCCTGTCCGCCGCCTCCTTCCAGCCCATGTAACGGAGCATCATCTCGGCGGAAAGGATAATCGAGCCCGGATTGACCCGGTTCTGCCCCGTGTATTTCGGTGCCGTTCCGTGCGTGGCTTCGAAGACTGCGACGCTGTCGGCCATGTTCGCACCCGGCGCCATCCCGATCCCGCCGACCTGGGCGGCCAGCGCGTCGGACAGGTAGTCGCCGTTGAGATTCATGGTGGCGATCACGTCATAGAGTTCCGGCTTCAGCAGGATCTGCTGCAGGAAATTGTCCGCGATCATGTCCTTGATGACGACCTCCTTACCGGTCTTCGGATTCTTCATCCGACACCATGGCCCCCCATCGATCACCTCGGCCCCGAACGACTCGCGGGCGAGTTCGTATCCCCAGCTACGAAAGGCGCCCTCGGTGTACTTCATGATGTTTCCCTTGTGCACGAGCGTGACCGAATCGCGATCGTTATCGATCGCATAGGTCAGCGCCTTGTGGACCAGGCGGCGCGTGCCGTCGCGGGATACCGGCTTCACACCGATTCCTGAGGTGTCCGGAAAGCGGATCTGCGTGACCCCCATCTCCCCCTGCAGGAAATCGATGACCTTGCGGGCCCCGTCCGATTCCGCCGGCCATTCAATACCGGCGTAGATGTCTTCGGTATTCTCGCGAAAGATCACCATCTCGGTGTTCGACGCGTCCTTCAGTGGTGTCGGGGTACCCGGGAAATAGTGAATGGGTCGAACGCAGGCGTAGAGGTCCATCACCTGGCGAATCGACACATTCAGCGATCGCATGCCACCCCCGACCGGCGTGGTCAGGGGACCCTTGATGGACACGACGAACTCCTGCATGGCCTCCAGCGTTTCCTCCGGCAACCATTCGTCGGGGCCGTAGACCTCGACGGCCTTTTCTCCGGCATAGACCTCCATCCACATGATGCTGCGTCCGCCCCCATAGGCCGCCGTCACCGCCGCGTCGACAACGTTCCGCATGACCGGAGTGATGTCACTGCCGATCCCGTCGCCCTCGATGTACGGAATGATCGGGGTATCGGGGATGCTCAGTGACTGATCGGCGTAGACCGTGATCTGCTCTCCTTCCTGTGGGCGTTTGACATGCAGATAGCTGTTCGGCGACATACGATGCTCCAAAAATGCTTGATTCAGTAGATACTTCGGTCGCGACGATAACACAATCCGCAGCCGTCCTAACGCACCGCCTTGCCTCCCGGACCACATGCCAGAAAGGCGCCGGGTGACTGTGAGGCGCAGACCACGTGCCAAGCGGCACCGACACCCGGAATTGATCTATTATTGGAGGCAATACCAGCGCACCACGCCCGTTGAATGGCAGGCACCGAGAGATCCGGATCCGCGGCATCCGCAAGAGACACCGACATGACTGATTCCCCGTTGAAGGCCCTGACACCGCAGCAGGCCTGGCAGATGATGCAGGATGACCCCCGCACACTGATGATCGACATCCGCTCGTCGATGGAATTCCTGTTCGTGGGTCACCCGGTCGGGGCCGTCCACATCCCCTGGATCGACGAACCGGAATGGATGGTGAATCCCCATTTCGTCGCCGAGGTGCGAAAACTACTTCTCGGTGGGGCCGTCTGCGATGTGGACGAGGGTTGCGCCCCGATCATCCTGATCTGCAGGAGTGGCAAACGCTCGAAGGAGGCGGGCAAGGCGCTGTTCTCGGACAAGTTGACGAATGTGTACCATGTGGAAGAGGGTTTCGAGGGTGATCTGGACGAGCACCACCACCGCGGCACCTCGGGAGGCTGGCGCTTCCGCGGATTGCCCTGGGAGCAGTGCTGACACCCGTCGCGTGGAAGATTTCCGCGCCGCTGGCAAACGGACGACCTCCGAACGGGAGACGGCTTGAAGACACTGCTGGATAGAGTCCCCCGAGGAGGCAAGGAACGGGGGTGGTTCACCCGACTGCAAGCCCTGGCGATGACGAAAGAAGGCGTTGCGTGAGACCGCTATTTATTGATCTCGACCATGGCGTGGTCTGCGTCGACAGTGGCTATCAGCGTCCCGGTCTGGCCGCCGTCTATCTCGTCATCGAGGGCGGTCGCGCCGCGGTCATCGACACGGGAACCGCCAACAGCACCCCAAACGTGCTGCACTCGCTCGAACACCACGGGGTCTCTCCCGAGTCCGTCGACTATGTCATGCCTACCCACGTCCACCTCGACCATGCCGGCGGTTCAGGCATTCTGGCCGGGACCTTCGCCAACGCAAGCATCGTGGTCCATCCGCGAGGGGTCAGGCACCTGGTCGATCCCACCCGATTGATCGAGAGCGCCACAGCGGTCTATGGCGAATCGGAGTTCGAACGGCTCTTCGGCATGCTGACGCCCGTGCCGGAGGACCGGATCACGGTTGCCGAAGACGGAATGGTTCTCGATCTCAACGGCCGCGGACTGCGGATCCTGGATACCCCGGGGCACGCACGCCACCACTACAGCGTATACGACGAGCGTTCCCGGGGATTCTTCACCGGCGACACCTTCGGTCTGAGTTACCCCGAGGTCGAGGGTGGCGAGACCGCCTTTGTTTTCCCCACCACCACACCCGTTCAGTTCGACCCCACCGCATGGGACCGGACACTCGACCGCTTCCTGACGTTTCCGGCTGAGCGCATGTACCTCACCCACTTTGGCAGGGTAGAAGAGGTGGGAAGGCTCGTAGAAGACCTGCGACGCCGAATCGGCGATCACGCTGAAATTGCGCGATCGGCACGGGAGGCTCACGACCGCCATCAGCGGATTCTGAACGACTTGAAGGACTACCTGGTATCTGAACTGCGAGACTGCGACAGTGCGACGAACCCGGAACGGGCATTATCGGTCTATGGGATGGATCTTGAACTGAATGCCCAGGGACTGGACGTATGGCTGGACCGGCCGCGCTGAACACGCGACCGGCTGCCATGAAAGGGCGATGGATTGAATCGGCGGGCTACGCGACCTTCATGCGAACGCCATGTCCCCTGAGCTTCGGCAGGTCACCGCGGAGCTGCAGGTATTCGATGACCTGGTCGACGCATTCCTCGAGCGGCTCGCTGCCGGTGTCCACCACGATCTCCGCGTTCTCGGGAATCTCGTAGGGCGAGGAAATTCCGGTGAAATCCTTGATCTCACCGGCACGCGCCTTCTTGTACAGACCCTTGACGTCCCGGGACTCGCAGACATCGAGCGACGCGTGGCAATAGATCTCGATGAAGTCCCCTTCCGGCGCGAGGTCCCTGACGCGCTGGCGATCGGCGCGGAACGGGGAGATGAATGCCGTCAGCGAGATGACGCCGGCATCCAGAAACAGCTTCACCATTTCCCCGATGCGACGGATGTTCTCCTTGCGGTCATCTTCCGAGAAGGTCAGGTCGCCGCACAGCCCATGGCGGACATTGTCGCCGTCGAGTACGATCGTGCGAGAATGCAAATTGTGTAACCGCTCTTCCACGGCGTGGGCCAGGGTCGATTTACCCGCCCCCGACAGACCCGTGAACCATAGAATAACGGCCTTGTGACCGTTCTGACGCTCCCTCATCTCTCGAGATACGGAAGCGTCGTGCCATACCGTGTTGCTGCTCTTCTGCACCATTGTGCTCCTTGATGTCAACGTTAAACCCAACAGAAATCCCATTGCGTTTCCGATGGTCACGTTATCCTTAAACGCCCCGCCTGTTTGGCAAACCGATCACAACTTTCATCATGGCTGTGCCGGAAGTGCGCATGGAATCCGCAGAATACCGCCTAATACTACAACAAAAAAATCAATCAGAATAATCCTGGTGGACCCTTAGGCGATTGCCGGAAAATG
The DNA here is from genome assembly GCA_022340215.1 of Gammaproteobacteria bacterium. Classification (NCBI taxonomy): domain Bacteria; kingdom Pseudomonadati; phylum Pseudomonadota; class Gammaproteobacteria; species Gammaproteobacteria bacterium. The sequence continues at coordinate 120 of JAJDOJ010000210.1, read as the reverse complement.
ACATACCAGATCGCGCCGGGTGAACTGCGAAGCAGTGAACGGCTTGGGCAGGAAGCCCAAGACCGGTGCCCAAGCAAAGCAGGGACAGCGCAGCGCCGGGATCGTTCGTCATCAAGACGC
>JAJDOJ010000209.1 GCA_022340215.1 Gammaproteobacteria bacterium | reverse complement strand
ATGGAAACGCCGGCAGGCATTCCAGGCGATCCGACTGCACCGTCGGACCGTGTCGGAGACAGGACGTCACGAACGGGGGAAGGGGATACATCATAAAGCGATCGGAAGGACTTCGGGCCACGGTTCACAACACTTGAATGGTAACCCCCTCCCCGAGCCTTCTTTGCAGTCCCTACTCGCGGCAAGCGTACGGGGTTCAGAGGACGAATCCGGTTCTACTCACTGCAAATCAGGCAAGCCGGCAAAGGACTCATCTCAGGTAGCTTCGCACGACTTCCGCGGGCACCGGTGTGTAGTGATCGAATTCCTGGCTGAACACGCCGCGCCCGTGCGTGGCCGAGCGCAGGTCGGTGGCATATCCGAAGGTCGATGACAGGGGCACGAAAGCGTTGATGGCCTTGATTCCTCCGGGTCGGTCCTCGACGCGCAACACTTCCGCGCGGCGGGAAGCGAGTTGTGACAATACGTCGCCCAGATTTTCCTCGGGCGTCAGCGCCTCCAGACGCACGACCGGTTCCAGCAGTATGGCTTTACCCTTTGCCAGTCCCGCCTGCGTCGCCATGACGGCAGCGACCTTGAAGGCGGCAGCGCTGGAATCCTGCTCATGGTACGAACCGTCCACCAGGGTAATCGCCATATCGGTCACCCGGTAACCGCCGATCGCCCCGTTTTCCGCAGCCTCCATCACGCCGGCCTCTACGGCGGGAATGAATTCCTGGGGTATCACCCCGCCTTTGAGGGCGGCAGTAAATGAGACTCCGGCGTTCGGGGCCGGTTGCAGATCCAGCACCACGTGCCCATACTGCCCGTGACCACCGGTCTGGCGTACGAATCGACCTTCTGCCCGACTCACGCTCTTGCTGATCGTTTCCCTGTAGGTCACACGGGGCTTGCCCGAACGCACGTCCACGCCGTGTTCGCGCCGCAGCTTGTCGATCAGGACCTCCAGATGGAGCTCACCCATTCCTGCCAGCACAACCTGTCCGCTCGCCTCTTCCACCTCGGTATGAAACGACGGATCGTCATCCGCCATCTCCCGCAGCGCCGACACGAGATGCTCCTCGTCGGCTGTGGTGCGCGGTGCAATCGTCAGACGAATCACCGGTTCCGGAAATGATATTGATTCCAACGTGACCGGATGCTCACCGGCACACAGCGTATCGCCCGTAACCACAGCCTTGGCGCCAAGCAGCGCCACGATGTCTCCGGCGCAGACCTCGTTGATATCCTCGCGATGGTCGGCGTACATCCGCAGCAACCTGCCCACGCGTTCTGTGCGTGCGGTGCGTGAGTTGAAAACCACATCGCCGCTGCGCAGTGTACCGGCGTAAACCCGGGTATATGCCAGGCGTCCCGCATAGTGATCCGTCACCGTCTTGAACACCAATGCCGTCAGAGACTCACGGGCCGATGGCAGCCGTTCGACCAATACCCCGCTTTCCGGATCACGACCCGTCACCGAGCCGACATCCGCAGGCGAAGGCAGATAATCCACGACCGCATCCAGCAACGGCTGTACCGCCTTGTTGCGCAACGCCGCGCCGCACAGCACAGGGACCACGGCGTTGGCCAGCGTCGCACTGCGCAATGCGGTCCTGAGCGCCTCTGCCGTGGGTTCCTGACCGTCGACATAACGCGCCATCACCTCCTCATCGTGATCCGCCAGCTGCTCGACGAGTTCGGTGCGGGCGGAGCGGGCAACACCTTCGTACTCGGGAGGTACGGCACCCCATTCAGGGTCCTCGCCGCTATCCTCCGCCCAGAAACCGGCACGCAGTGTGACCAGGTCGACGACCCCGTTGAATTGCGCCTCCGCGCCGAGGGGCAGCTGCACAGGTGCCGGATTGGCACCGAGCCGCTCGCGGATCGTGCGCACGGCGTGATTGAAATCGGCGCCCACCCGATCCATCTTGTTGACGAAGCACACGCGCGGTACACGATAGCGATCCGCCTGTCGCCATACGGTCTCGCTCTGCGGCTCTACGCCTTGCAGCGCATCGAAAACCACGACCGCCCCGTCCAGAACGCGCAGGGCGCGCTGCACTTCGGCCGTGAAATCGATATGGCCGGGGGTGTCGATGAGGTTGATCTGATGGTTACGCCAGAATGCCGTGATTGCCGCCGAAACGATGGTGATGCCCCGTTCGCGCTCCTGCTCCATCCAGTCCGTGACCGTCGTGCCTTCGTCGACCGAGCCCATCTTTCGCGTGCGCCCCGTGTAGTAGAGGATGCGCTCGGTCGTAGTGGTCTTTCCCGCATCGATATGCGCGACCAGGCCGATATTGCGAATCTGTTCCAAGGTGCGTGCTGTCATGGGCTACGACACTCATTGCGCGTTGCTGGTTCGGCCCGGCCTCCCCAACGCTTTCCGAACAAATTCCGTCAAGTGGCATCAAGCCGAAGCCGGAATCCCTGGTCTGTGCTGAAGATTCAGCGCAACCCCAATGCCGAAGCGTATCACGCGCCGCACGACCCGTGCGGTGACCTCAGGCGCCTTAGGCGATTGCCGGAAAATGACAGTCCATCCGGCTTGGCGTCATGGGTCAGCAGGGTCCTGAAGGTTTGCGGATCACCCCTGATGGCGGGATGCAGGATGGCCGCGCGCCCGCGGCTGTGGCGCGCATTGATCTCGGTGTCCTGCTTCAACAGCTGTTCGATCACCGAAGTGTCGCTCTTTTGGGACGCCACACCATCAAGACAATGAAATTTTTTTATCGTGGCGATAAAAAAATGTTTCTGGCCCGGCTCGCTGCGGGTCGGTTGCGTATCCCTGATTGCCGATCCGTCCGGTCACGGTCCCGGCAGAAGTCCAGTACAATGGTGCCGGACCTATTCCGCGACAGGCGCAGCCAGACAGGCCGATTCAGGATATGAAGACCCGTAATGACACGAACCCCGTGTCCGTGGATTTGTCGTTCAGGGTATACGAGCGCTGCGGCTGGCGTCCCAACGCTGATATCTACCGCAGCACCGAAGGCCTGTTGGTGAAGCTCGAGCTCGCAGGGGTTTCCGAGCACGACATCAAGATCTCCGCGAGCAGCGATTACATCGTGATCGAGGGCAAGCGCCGTGACTGGTGCGTGCCGGACATCCGCGAGCCGCTTTCCATGGAGATCACCTATGACCGGTTCACGCGCCTTATCCGGCTCCCCGCCGAGATCGAGCCCGAGGCCCTGGTCAAGGAATTCCGGGACGGGATGTTGCTCGTCTACCTGCGATACAGGGCGAATCCCTGAACCGATGAGTGAGACGCATGCAGTGCGCAAGGCACGGCCCGCGGCGACCGGGACGATGCGCTCCGATCGGCGAGGGAGCTGGCCGCGGGCGACCCGGCGATACGCCGTCGCAGCCAATTCCATATCGCCTGCAACGGGTCAGCGACGATGAATGCGACATCCGAGACCAGCGCGCTGCTGCCGGTCGTGCCGATGAAGGACGGTGTCGTCTTCCCCAACATGATGCTGCCGATGACGGTGGGCCGCTCACAATCCACCGAGGCGGTGGAGGCGGCGTTGGCGACCGAAGACAAACAGATCGCGATCTTCGCCCAGCGCGACGCGTCCGTCGAGGAGCCGGGGGCCGAGGACCTGTATCCGATCGGGACGCAGTGCGTGATCAGGAGGATGCAGCGCCAGGAGGGTGCAATCCAGCTCATGTTGCAGGGCAGTCGACGCATCCGGCGGACCGAAGTGGTTCAGGAGACGCCCTACCGGCAGTTCCGCGTCGAACTGCTGCCGAGGCTCGAGGATACCGACTCGGAGGTGGAGGCGTTGCATCGTACGATGCTCGATCTGGCAGCTCGGATGTTGGCGTTGGGGCCGCCGCAGATGCAGATCAACCTGCAACAAATGGTTTCCGAGCTGGATCAGCCGGTGGAACAGGCCTACGTACTCGCCTCCCTGCTGTCCATCGATACCGAGAAACAGCATCAATTACTGGCCGCATCCAGCCAGATAGAGGCCTTGAAGTTGATCGTCGACTACCTCAACCACGAGGTCAAGGTCCTCGAGCTGCAGAGTCAGATCTCCAGTGCGGTGGAGTCAAAGATGAGCAAGGAGCAGCAGGAACATGTCCTGCGCCAGCAGCTCCGCGCGATCCAGGAGCGGCTGGGAGAGGCCAGCCCGGAGCAGGCCGAGGTTGCCGAGCTGCGGCGGCGCCTGGAGCAAACCCCTGTGCCCGATCTGGTCCGTGGGGAGGTCGGCAAGGAGCTGTCGCGCCTGGAGCGCATTTCGTCTTCCTCGCCGGATTACCAGATCACCCGCAGCTATGTGGAGCTCGCGCTGGAGCTGCCCTGGGAGAAGACGACCGAAGACAATCTCGATCTTCAACACGCACGCGACGTCCTCGACGAGGATCACTTCGATCTCGAGGAGGTCAAGGAAAGGATCATCGAACACCTTGCCGTGATGAAGCTGAACCCGCAGGCCAAGGCGCCGATCCTGTGTTTCGTCGGCCCGCCCGGGGTGGGCAAGACCTCGCTTGGACAGTCCATCGCCAAGTCGCTCGGCAGGGCGTTCGAGCGCATGAGCCTGGGGGGGCTGCACGACGAAGCGGAGCTGCGCGGTCACCGGCGCACCTACATCGGTGCGATGCCCGGGCGGATCATCCGCGCCATCCGACGTGCGGCAGTGAAGAATCCGTTGCTGATGCTGGACGAGATCGACAAGCTGGGACGGGATTTTCGCGGCGATCCCGCCGCGGCCCTGATGGAGATCCTCGACCCAGCGCAGAACGTCGAGTTTCACGACAACTACCTCGACCTGCCCTTCGATCTGTCCAAGGTATTCTTCATCGCCACGGCCAATACCCTCGATACGATCCCGGGCCCCTTGTTGGACCGCATCGAGGTGCTGCGTCTGGCGGGCTACAGTGACGCCGAGAAACGCCAGATCGCTCGGCGCTACCTCCTCGGCCGGCGACTGCACGAAGCCGGTGTGGCCGAGGATCGACTCGTGGTACCCGACGAGGCCCTGGACTACATCATCGAGAACCATACCCGCGAGGCCGGCATCCGCATGCTGGAGCGTGCGCTCGGGCGGATTGCGCGCAAGCTCGCCACACGCATCGCAGACGGCGACACGGGGCCCGTGATCCTCGATGAGGCGCTGATTACGGAGTTTCTGGGCCCGAGAAAACGCCTGCGGGAGTCGCGGCGAGACTCGATCTCGGCGGGCATCGTGGCGGGTCTGGCATGGACCGAGGCCGGAGGAGACGTGCTCTACGTCGAGGCCCTCGTCCTGCCGGGCGGTAAGGACCTCGTCCTCACCGGCCAACTCGGGAACGTGATGCAGGAATCGGCGCAGGCGGCACGCAGCTACATCCAGTCCAGGGCGCGGCAGTTAGGCATCGACCCGCAGCGGATCCGCAAATCCGGCGTGCACATCCATGTGCCGGCCGGCGCCACCCCCAAGGACGGCCCTTCCGCCGGCGTCACCATGGCCACGGCATTGGCATCGGCGTATCTCGACACACCCGTTCGCGACGACACCGCAATGACCGGCGAGATTACCTTAAGCGGCATGGTACTGCCGGTCGGCGGCATCAAGGAGAAGTTGCTGGCGGCCCACCGGGCCGGCTTCAAACGAGTGATCCTGCCGAAGGACAACGAGGACGATCTCACCGAGCTGTCGCCGGAGGTTCGGGCAGAGATTGCGCTCATCCTGGCCGATCACATCGGCGAGGTTTTCGCCGCGGCGATCCCGGGGCTCGGTAAGGACATTGACCTGCGTCATGGCGCCAAAACCGAGGGCCGGTGACTGGCTCAGCCAGACATGCTGGAGAGTCGGATTCGGATCCGGGCCTGCCTGGCGGCTTCGATGTCGCAGTCTCAGGACGATAGCAGGGCTTCGAGTGCGCTGACGACCTCGTCGCTGTCCCATTCGATGGCACCGTTGACGCCGTACACGATGACGCCCTCGGGCGAGATGATGAACGTAGACGGGTAGACCAGTACGTTCCACGCCGCGGTGAAACGCCCGTCCTCATCGAGCAAACGTTACCGGTATCCGCGTATTGCAACTGCCATTGCCGTGCGCCACGCAGTACCGGCAATGCCCCGTAGGCGCGCGTCATCAGGGTAATCTTCCTGCCCGTGGTCTCGCGGGCCTGGCGGATCAGCTCGGCGATGTATCGTCCGTCGCGTTCACGCAAGGCGTTTGTGCTCTTCGGGATGAAGAGGTTGTCCAGCAGATCGACGTGCCAGAACTCGATGCCCTGGCCGGTCAGTTGCTTCGCCAGCGCCTCGATTCGCTCGTTGTTACCAAAGCCGGGTGAAATCGAAATAATGAGGTGGCGCTCGGAACGCCTGCCCGCTTCGGCCTTGAATCGATCAATAACGAATTCGTGGTCGAGGACTTCCAACTGAAGCTGATCCGCGGCCAACGCAGCCGAGAGCGGAAGGAAAAGTAATACGATGTAAAGCAAACGCAAGCGAACATTCACTGCTGTTGCAAGGATCCGAGTCCGGCCATATGACTACGGCACAAACCTGGGTTAGTCGGTGTTACCGACACACGGCAGTTTCAGGTACGCCGCGTTGACGGTCGCCGTCAGAGCGCCACCACGAGCTTAACCCACAGAAAGGCGATGGCCAGCGTGAGGACAGACACCGGAATACCGACCTTCGCAAAATCCCAGAACGAGATCTTGAATCCCTTCGCGGCCGCTGCGTCGACGACGATGATGTTCGCGAGGCTGCCGATGATGATCAGGTTGCTGGCGAGACCGCTGGCGAGCGCCATCAGCGGTCCGGACAATGGATCGTGTCCGGCAAAGGGCAGCAGCAGCATCACTGTCGGCACGTTCGAGGTGATGTCGCTCATCACCGCACTGATGACGAACAGCACGT
>JAJDOJ010000208.1 GCA_022340215.1 Gammaproteobacteria bacterium | reverse complement strand
TCTCAGACTCATCTTGTGGGAAGACTTTCTCGATGTCGTTTCCCGGACACGACTCCAGGACGAGTACAACAAGGCCATACGCGAGTGCGATGTCTTCGTCATGCTGTTTTTCAGCAAGGTAGGAAAGTACACCGAAGAGGAATTCGAAACCGCATTCGGCCAGTTCCAGGCGACCAACAGGCCTTTTATCTTCACCTATTTCAAGGATGCGGAGAACAGCAACCGTAGCACTGGCAACATCGATTCGATAAGCCTGCGGGCCTTCCAGGAGAAGCTGGATGCCCTGGGACATTTCTACACCCGCTATACGAATATCGACCAGCTCAAGCTTCATTTCAGTAGGCAGCTCGACAAGCTGGTCGAAAGCGGGTTTATCGAATTCAGGCCGAACGAGGATGAGAACGCCTCACTCGGCAACACCACCTACACCGCGACTCTTGTCGGCAACGGCGCCATCGCGCAGGGCGCTGGAACAGCGGTCGGCGCTCGTGGTGTCTCTGTCGGCGGCAAGAATACCGGCAACATCAGCACCGGGACACAGACGAATACGACGCAGGGTGGCGCGGTGGTGCAGGGTTCTGTCGAGGTCGGTGGCCACTTTATCGGGCGCGATTTCATCCAGACCGTCACTCAGGTAGTCCACAGTAACGAGGACCCCGATGAGGCCAAGTCGGTCATCGCGCACTACCTGTATGCGCTTGCCAACGATCTCACCGGCCTCAAGCTGGGTGAGATTGATGTGGCCGCCAAGGAGACGAGTCGGGAGCCCCTACAACTCGCCGATGTTTACGTACCGCTCGATATCCACCTGCACATACCGGAGGATATGACCCTGGAAGAGTGGCTATCGAGTCGTCGAGGCACCGAGCACCGTGCCCTGGACAGGCAGCAAGAAACTCGGCGTGTCGGCGCGCTTGAGGCGCTGGCCGCGCATAAGCAACTCACCCTGCTTGGCAAACCCGGTAGCGGCAAGAGCACCTTCGGCACGAACATCCTGTTGACGCTGGCCCAGGGCTGGCAGGGCCATCATGAAGAACTGGCAAGACTGGGCGAGAGCTGGGAGCATGACGCACCACTGCCTATCCGCGTCATCCTGCGCCGCTTTGCCGAACAGCTTCCACCCGGCGACGCGCCGGTACGGGCTGGCGACCTATGGACATTCATCAGGCGGGACCTGAGTGCCAGCGGCTATGGGTTGTCTGACGAGGCGATAAAATATGTCCAACGCATCGTGCGCAGTCACGGTGCGCTGATGCTGCTGGATGGCCTGGACGAATGCGGCCACAGCACCACCCGCAAGCGAGTGCTCGACGCAGTCCAGGAGGTCATGCGCACCGCAGGGCCGAAGTGTCGCTTCCTGCTGACCGCGAGGCCCTATGCCTGGCCTGATGGTCCGAACCCCTCACAGGGCGTGTATTCGTTGGCCGACCTCGATGACGAGCAGATCGAGCAGTTCATACGCGCCTGGTATTCGGCCCTCGAAAACCGTAAATGGCTTTCACCGCAGGAAGCGGAAAGCAAAACGGTTGATCTCCTAGAGGCCCGCCACCGATACGACCTGCTGCCGCTGACCCGAAACCCGCTGCTGCTGACGCTGACGGCGACGCTACACGCGAATCGGGGCCGCCTGCCGGAAGACCGGGCCGATCTCTACAACGAATCGGTGGACCTGCTGATGCTGCGCTGGAACCGCCAGATTGGCGCAGACAAGGCGTTGCTCGACGAATTGGAGATTCCGACACTAAAACTCTCGGATCTGCGCGAAGTGCTGGAAGAATTGGCATTCAAGGTGCATGAGGAGAATGTCGAACAGGGTGAAGGCGCGGATTTGGCTCAGACTCGCGTGGCCGAGACGCAAGTCGATGGCACGGCCGACATCGGTGAGGACCGATTAGTGCGCGCCTTTCGGCCTTTGTTGAACGATAGTCGGGACAAGGCCGCGGTGGTCGTCGACTATATCGAAAAGCGCGCTGGCCTGTTGATCGGCCAGGGCGAGAGAGCGGGCGAGCGGCAGTTCACATTTCCGCATCGCACCTTTCAGGAGTTTCTTGCCGCGAGCTATCTCGCCGCGCAGGACGATTTCCCAGCCGAGTGCGCCCGGCTGGCGAGAACGGCGCCGGGCCAATGGCAGGTGGTACTGCCCCTGGCGGCCCGGATGGCCAAGGCCGAACGTGGTGCCAGCGCGGCTGATGAACTGGTCAACAGTAGGTCCATCACGGACGCTCGTGCGGACCGGCAACCTGACGCCGGCGATTGGACCTGCGCGCTACTGGCGGGGATGCAGTTAATCGAGATTGGTGTGGGCGCCATCAAGAAGCGGGAGCGCACGCAGGCGATTGCTGCGAGAGTGGCCGACTGGTTAGCCACTTCCCTGTCTAGGCATCCGGACGAAGGTGGGTTAACGGCCGCTCAACGCGCTCAGGCCGGTGACGTCCTGGTGGCGCTCGGTGACCCCCGCTTCGACCCCCTGCGCTGCTACCTGCCGGCCGACGACAGCCTCGGTTTCGTACGCATTCCCGCCGACACCGATTTCAGGATCGGCACCCGGAAATCGGATGTGAAGCGGGTTACAGACATCATCGGAACCGATGTGCCCGATGACGAGATCAACGACATTGTCACCCCGACGCGGGAGTTCTACATCGCCCGCTATCCGGTCACCGTGGCGCAGTTCAGGACATTCGTCGAGACGACGGGTTTCTCGGTCGTCGACACCGATGCATTGCGTGATCCGGACAGCCGACCTGTGCGCTATGTGAGCTGGCACGAGGCCCTGGCCTATTGCGATTGGTTGAACGGAGTCCTCTGCGACCCACAGCTGCCCGATGACATCGAGATGGCCCGCCTCGTGCGCGAGCATGGATGGCGTGTTGCCTTACCCAGTGAACTGGAGTGGGAGAAGGCGGCGCGGGGCGGCCTGCGGCATACCGTCTTCTCGTGGGGCGATGCACCCGACGGGAATCGGGCGAACTACAGCGAGTCCGAGATCGGTGACACCTCGGTGGTCGGCTGCTTTCCGTGCAACGGGTTCGGT
>JAJDOJ010000207.1 GCA_022340215.1 Gammaproteobacteria bacterium | reverse complement strand
CGTTGTGGCTTTGACCAGGTACCCATTGACTGACTTGGCGTGCGGAAGTGTTTACATCGACCGGCGCCGGTGACTCGAGCCAGACACATGCACCACACCAGCCTCTTCCCTGAAGGCCACCGCCACGCTTCGAAAGGACTGCTGGCCGCGTGCCTGTCGGCACTATTGTTTCTGTCCCCAGCGACCGCGGCCGAGGGAGACGGAAAGATTACCCTTAATCTCAAGGAAGCGGACATCCGAACCCTGATCGAGACGATATCGGAAGCCACGGGCAAAAACTTCGTCATCGACCCGCGGGTCAAGGCCAAGGTGACGGTAGTGTCGTCCGAACCGATGAACCAGAACGAGCTCTACCAGGTCTTTCTCTCCATCCTGCAGGTCCACGGCTATGCGGCGGTCCCCGTGGGAGATGTCATCAAGATCGTGCCAGACGTCAACGCCAAGCAGGGCCCGGTCGAGGTCATGCAGGAAGATTCCGAACTTTCAGGGGATCAACTCGTAACCCGGGTGGTACGGGTGGAGAATGTACCGGCTGCACAGCTGGTACCCATCCTCCGGCCCCTGATTCCGCAACAGGGACACCTTGCCGCGTATACGGCGAGCAACGCGCTCGTGATCTCGGACCGCGCCGGCAACATCGAGCGCCTGCTGCAGATCATCCGGCGCATCGATGTCCCGTACAACCAGGAGATCGAGTTCATTCCGCTCAAGCACGCCTCGGCAAGCGATGTCGTGCGAACCATCGAAAACCTGAATAAGGCGGATTCCAAAGCTAAGACCCAGGGGATTCCCGGCCAGCCCCTGCTCGCGGCAGACGACCGAACCAACAGCATACTGCTCGGCGGCGACCGTTCGGCGCGGCTGCGCATCCGTGGGCTCATTGCCCATCTCGACTCTCCCCTGGAGGGAGGCGGCAATACGCAGGTCGTCTTTCTCAAGCACGCCAACGCCGAGGAACTGGCCCCGATCCTGCTTGGAGTCGGCAAGCAGCAGATCAAGGCGGAACAGGGAGGCACGACAACGGGGACCGCGGCAAGAACACGCACCACATCCCGCTCGTCCACCACCACCACCAGCGGCGGCGGCGGCAGGGATGACATCGACGTCCAGGCCGACCCCACCAATAACGCGCTGATCATTACCGCTTCTCCGGCCCAGTTCATGCGCCTGAAGCGGGTCATCGACGTGCTCGACGTGCAACGCCAGCAGGTGCTGGTCGAGTCCGTCATCGCCGAGGTCAACACGGACCAGAAACGGGAACTAGGTTTCGAGTTTGCGGTCATTCCCACCGAAGGATCGGGCCCTGCAGGTTTTTCCAACCTCGGTGGCACCGGCAGCCGTCTGCTCGACCTGTTCCAGAACCCCCTCGGTGTTGGTGCGGGGCTCCTGCTGGGGGGTGCAGATCTCAGCGGGTCGACCAAGTGGGCGTTCCTGCTCCGTGCACTGGACGGCGACTCGGCAACGAACATCCTGTCGACGCCGACCCTGGTGACCATGGACAACGAGGAGGCCCAGATCGTCGTCGGCCGCAACGTTCCTTTCGTCACCGGCTCATTCACCCAGGCCGGGACCGCAGGCGCGACCAACCCCTTTCAGACCATCGAGCGTGAGGACGTCGGCATCACCCTGAACATCACGCCGCATATCAACGAGGGCGACACGATCCGGCTGGAGATCGAGCAGGAGGCCTCCAACATCTCCACCACCTCGCTGGTGGAGCAGCAGGCGAGCGACATCATCACCGACAAGCGTTCGATCAAGACCAACGTCGTGGTCGAGGACGATGCGATCCTGGTGCTCGGCGGACTGATGCAGGACCAGTTCCGCGACATTCAGCAGAAGGTCCCCGGCGTATCCGAGATCCCGCTGGTCGGCCGGCTGTTCCGCTTCGACCGTACCGAGAAGGAGAAGAAGAACCTGATGATTTTCATCCACCCCGTGATCATACGCAACGAGGTGGTTGAGGCCCATCTGACCCGGCGCAAGTACGGCGTCATGCGGGCAGAGCAGATCGAGGTGGACATGGACGACCGCGGCCTGTTCCGGGGCGGAGTCAAGAACCTGCCGGAAATCGACGAGCTGATTACCCGCTCTCCGGAGCGGAACCAGTCCGAGACCATTGGAACTGACCCGGACGAATTCCTGAATCTCAACTGACGGGTGATCGGCGTATGGACACCGAATCCACCAGTTTCCAGCCACAGCAACGCCGGCCGGCGTACGGTTTCTCCAAGCGCCACGGTGTCCTGGTCGGAAAGGGCAAGGAGGACAACGACACGCTGTACTACCGTGAAGGCGCTCCGCCGTCGGCGATCTCCGAGGTGTTTCGCTACATGGGCGCCCCCCTCGAGCTGAAGTCCGTCTCCGCGCAGGAGTTCAACAAGTTGCTCGCGGTCTACTACGACGCCGGCTCCGGTGGGGCCGTGGCCATGATGGAGGACCTGGGCGACAACCCCGACCTCAACAGCCTGGCCGAGGCGCTGCCCGAACCCGAGGACCTGATGGAGTCGGAGGACGACGCACCCATCATCCGGCTCATCAACGCACTGCTGACCGAGGCGATCCGGGAGAACGCCTCCGACATCCACATCGAGACCTTCGAGTCCAGCCTGTCCGTGCGCTTTCGCGTGGACGGCGTGATGCGCGAGATCCTGCAACCGCCGAGATCCATGGGACCGGTCATCGTCTCGCGCATCAAGGTCATGGCCAAGCTGGACATCGCCGAGAAGCGACTGCCGCAGGACGGACGCATCTCGCTGCGCGTCGCGGGCCGTGCGGTCGACGTGCGCGTCTCCACCCTGCCTTCCGGCCACGGCGAGCGTGTGGTACTGCGCCTGCTGGACAAGCAGGCGGGCCGCCTGGAGCTCAGGTCCCTCGGCATGAGCGAAGAGATTCACGCGCAGATCAAGTCGCTGATCGTCAAACCGCACGGGATCATCCTGGTGACCGGGCCAACGGGTTCCGGCAAGACCACCACGCTCTACGCTGCGCTGAGCGAGATCAACGACAAGAAACGCAATATTCTGACCGTCGAGGACCCGATCGAGTATTTCATCGACGGGCTCGGGCAGACACAGGTCAACACCAAGGTCGACATGACCTTCGCCAGGGGGCTGCGCGCCATCCTGCGGCAGGACCCGGACGTGGTCATGGTCGGGGAGATCCGCGACCTCGAAACCGCGGAGATCGCGGTGCAGTCCAGTCTGACAGGGCACCTGGTGTTCTCGACGCTGCACACGAACACCGCCGTGGGCGCGATCACCCGGCTGCGAGACATGGGAGTCGAACCCTTCCTGCTCTCCTCCACGCTCCTGGGGGTGCTGGCCCAACGCCTGGTGCGGGTCGTATGTGCGGATTGCCGGCATCCCCACAAGGCGGGCACCAGTGAGATCGAACAGCTGCGCGCCGCCCGTGCCGAACTGTCCGAAACTTCCCCGCCGCTGATCTCCTCGCCCAACGGGTGCCCGAAGTGCAATCATTCCGGCTACACGGGCAGAACGGGCATCTACGAACTCGTCACCCTGAACGACGCGATGCGGGGGAAGATCCACGAGATGGTTTCCGAACGAGACCTGGAAGTCTATGCCCGGAAGTTTTCTCCGAGCATTCGCGCCTACGGCATGCAGCTCGTACTCGACGGGGTCACCACGCTGGAGGAAGTGCTTCGCGTCACGCGCGAGGATTGATGACGAGCACGTGCGCGCAGGAAACCGGCACCGGGTTATCCGTTCTCGCGCAATCCTCACCCACCGGCGGGCGAGCACGATACCGCCTCACTCACCCGACTAGGAAGCCCACATGCCCGCTTTCGAATACAAGGCACTGACCGACGCCGGGCGTGAACGCTCGGGCGTGGTCGAGGGCGACACCGCCCGTCAGGCGCGCCAGACCCTGCGCGAGCAGGGGATGTCTCCCCTGGAGATCAGGCCGGTCTCCGAGGAGAAGGAGAAAAAGGGCGTGCGCCGTTCGCTGGGTCGCGGTGGGATGAGCGCGACCGAGCTGGCGTTGATCACCCGCCAGATCGCGACACTGGTGCGCTCCGGCACCCCGCTCGAAGAGGCGCTGACCACCACCGCCCGGCAGAACGAGAAGACACGGATCAAGCGGATCGTCACCGCGGTGCGGGCGCGGGTGAACGAGGGCCACACCCTGGAGTCGGCACTCGCCGAGTTCCCGGCCGCATTTCCGGAGCTGTTCCGTGCCACGGTCGCCGCCGGCGAGAAATCAGGGCACCTGGACGCCGTACTCGACCGCCTCGCCGACTACGCTGAAAGCCGTCAGGAGATGCAACAGAAGATCGGCATGGCGATGTTCTATCCGGCGATCCTCACCACCATCGCGATCCTGGTGGCGGCCGGGCTGCTGACCTACATCGTGCCCCAGGTCGTGCAGGTCTTCGAACACATCGGGCAGGACCTGCCCTGGTTGACGAAAGCGCTCATCGCGGTCAGCGACACGCTCAAGAGCTACGGCATCTATATCGTCATCGCCATTGTCGCGGGTTCGTACCTGTTCGCACGCGCCATGCGCAACGACGGATTCAAGACCGGCGTACACCGGCAACTGTTGCGCCTGCCGATGATCTCGAAACTGATCAAGGGGCTGAACACGGCCCGATTCGCACGGACGCTGAGTATTCTGTCGGCCAGCGGGGTACCGGTTCTCGACGCCCTGAAAATCTCGGCCAAGGTGATACCCAACATCCCAATGCGCGAGGCGGTTATGGATGCGGCGGCCAACGTGCGCGAAGGCGCAAGTATCCAGAATTCCCTCAACCAGTCGGGCTATTTCCCCCCCATGACACTGCATCTCATCGCCAGCGGCGAGAGCAGCGGTAACCTGGAGGATATGCTGGAGCGGGCCGCGGCCCACCAGGAGCGGGAACTGCAATCGACCCTGACTGCCATCATGACCCTGTTCGAACCTCTGCTGATCGTATTCATGGGCGCACTCGTGCTGGTCATCGTACTGGCCATTCTGCTGCCGATTTTCGAGCTGAACCAGTTGGTGCAGTAAGGCGATTTCTGTCAAATGACAGTCCATCCTGCTTGTCTTTTCGTCCGTCCTCTGCGTTGCGACAACCGTTCCATCGTTCGACGATGCGCCTGTTGTCGCGTCTTGACGACGAACGATCCCGGCGCGGCGCTGTCCCTGCTTTGCTTGGGCACCGGTCTTGGGCTTCCTGCCCAAGCCGTTCACTGCTTCGCAGCTCACCCGGCGCGATCTGGTATGCCATTTCCCGGCAGTCGCCTAAGCCGCTCGCCGGGGGGTGATTCAGCCCCGAAACGTCCCGCCGACGCGGCGATCGAACCCAATCCGGACACCGGCGGCCAGTAACCCTCCCACTGCACCATAGAGGTGGGCATTGACCACCACACTCCCCCCCGCGGTCGCCTCGCTGCCGGGCAGAGGCCCGTAGAACTGCTCCCAGGCGAGCTTGATCACGACGATCCCCAGGATGAGTTCTCCGCCCCACCGGCGGTTGCGTATGTCCATCACCGCACCCGCAACCATCAACCCGTGGAGCACGCCCGAAAGGCCGACATACCATTCGAGCTCACGGTCCAGGAGCAGGAATGCCACATCGATGACGAGCAGCGAGCACAGGGTCCAGAACAGAAACGTGAGGGGAGTCAGCCAGCGGTGGAACAACCCGAAGACCAGGGTAAGGCCGGCGAGATTCATCAACAGATGCTGCCACCCCAGGTGGACGAAATGGGCGCTGACGAGTCGCCACCACTCCCCGTCCAGCACCTCCACTCGTTGGTAGCGCAGAAACTCGATCGAACGCGGCTCCCCCCACTGGGCGAGACAGGCGAGACCCGCAGCGAGCAGCAACGGCCAGCCGTGCTTCAACATGAGAATACCCTGGTGCTCGAACGACCTTGGGATCTTGCCACGCAGGCCGGGAAATAACCGCTGAGCGCCCATGGCGGCGTTCCGCCACACCCATCCCGTTCTCCGGCCCTTCGGGCCGACACGGTTGCCCGGCCCCGAATAGGGCGCGTTGGAACGGCCACACGCATTCGCCGTTGCCTGCATTTGCTATGATTGGGTGATTCCCGGTCGATGTACCGAAGCTCCCAGGCCGATCCCCGCGCCCGCCCGGTCACCGGCCCGCCTTTCAACCTGCAAGCCTAGAGAGGATCCAGCCCGATGCAAACCCCATCACCCTGCCATCAGTCGGGGTTTACACTGATCGAAATCATGGTCGTCGTCGTCATTCTGTCGATCCTGGCGGCCATCGTGGTGCCCCGTATTATGGATCGTCCCGACGAGGCGCGCATCGTCAAGGCCAAGCAGGATATCCGCGCGATGGAGGCCGCCCTGAATCTCTACCGCCTGGACAACTACAGCTACCCGTCGACCGAACAGGGTCTGGAGGCCCTGATCAGTCAGCCGACGACCCCGCCCGAACCGCCCAACTGGAAGGAGGGCGGTTACGTGGACCGGATGCCCAGGGACCCCTGGGGAAACGACTACCAGTATCTGAGCCCGGGTGAAAACGGCGCCTTCGACCTGTATTCGCTGGGCGCGGACGGACAACTGGGTGGTGAAGGGACGGCTGAGGATATCGCCAACTGGGACCTTCAATAGGTGGAACCGGGGTGGCACCGCGGCCAGGGATTCACGCTCTTTGAGCTGCTGGTCACCATCGCCATCATCGGGATCATCGTCTCGCTGGCGATTCTCGCCGTTGGCGACAATCAGACCGAGCGTGAGGAACGCGCCACCACCACACTGGGTGCGCTGATCGAACTGGCACGAGAAACCGCGTTCTTCAATGGCGAGGATATCGCGCTCTCCTTCTGGCGGTACGGCTATGGTTTTCATCGCCTGGAGGAGAACAAGTGGACACCGATGACCGAGGACCCTCATCTGAGGACGCGCCTGGTGCCCGAAGATATGGAGCTGCACCTGTTCCTTGAGGGGCTCGAGGTGGAACTTCCGGCAGAGGAGAAGGACGAACCGCAAGTGTTCATCCTTTCCAGCGGTGAGATGACGCCCTTCGAGGTGCGCATCGGTAACGAAGACGAGATCATCCCCGAGCTTTCGGTCGATGCGCTCGGCAGGATTTCGGTCGAGGTACTGAGCGAATGAACGTTCCGTGGGGGATGCGCGGCTTCACCCTGATCGAGGTACTCGTCGCAACCGCGATCATCGCCATCGCGCTCGGCGCCATCATTCATTCGGCCAGCCTCGGAGTCGCGAACCTCACCTATCTGCGAGACAAAACCTTCGCCCACTGGGTGGCGGCGAACGAAATGGCAACGCTGCTCGCCACCGGCGAGTACCCCCCTATCGGCCGCAAGCGCGACAAGCGCGAAATGGCGGATCGGGAATGGCACTGGACCCGGGAGGTCAAGGCGACCCCCGACAAGGACATGCGCCGCGTCGAGATCCGGGTCAGCGACAAGGCGGGAGACGATGCCGGGTCGCTCGCCATTGTGACGGGCTTCGTGACCCGCTTCGGCACCAAGACCAAACCCACGCAGTGAGACATTCGGGTTTCACCCTGCTGGAACTGCTGATCGCGGTCGCGGTGTTCGCGGTACTCGGCGCGATGGCCTACGGGGGACTCAACGCGGTGTTGAACACTCAGGCGCGGACCAAGTTGGCCGCCGAACGGCTCGAAGCCCTGCAATTGACCATGCGCTACCTGGAACGGGACCTCGGACAGATCCTGCCGCGGCCGATCCGCAACGCCTTCGGCGATACGGAGAGTGCACTCTACCTGGACGGCCAACCTGTCCTGGCGCTCACCCAGGCGGGCATGAGAAACCCCTCGGGGCTTCCGCGTAGCAGCCTGCTCAGGGTCAGCTGGGGTCTGGAGGACGATGCTGTCGTGCGTACCGTGTGGCCGCATCTGGACGGTTCACAGGTCGAGCAGACCCGCAAGACCCGCTTGCTGGAGGAGGTGGACGATCTGAAGATTCGCGTGATGGACGACAACAAGACATGGGTCGAACAATGGCCGCCGCTGTCGGTCGCCCCCGAGAAGACCCCGAAGGCCCTTGCCGTGGAGGTCACGCTGACCACCGCGCCCTGGGGCGAGATCACCCGCATCGTCGCCCTTCCACGATGAGACCGCGGAAACGCCAGTCCGGGGTCGCCCTGATCACCGCACTGCTCGTGGTCTCCATCGCCACCGTGGCATCGATAGAGATGATCTCCCGCCAGTCACTGGACATACGCCGCACCGCCAACCTCATCGAGGGCGACCAGGCCTGGCTCTACGTCGACGCGGCCGAGACCTGGGCCAAGGCGATCCTTGCCCGCGATCTCAGCGAAAACAAGACGGACTCGCTTGGCGACACCTGGGCTTTCGATCTTCCCCCCATCGAACTGCCGGGCGGCTATCTGGTCGGCAACCTGGAAGACCTGGAGGGGCGCTTCAATCTCAACAACCTGGTCGAGAAGGGAGTCATCAACGCGGCCTCGGTCCGGCAGTTCGAACGGCTCCTGGCGGTGCTGGGCCTGGAGCCGTCACTGGCCCAGGCGGTCGTGGACTGGATCGATACGGACATCGAGGCACTGGCGCCGAACGGGGCCGAGGACGACTACTATGCAGGTCTGGAAAACCCCTACCGCACACCCAACCGGATCATGGGCGACGTCAGCGAGCTGCGCTTGATCAAGGGATTCGACAAGAAAACGGCGGACAAGCTCCTTCCCTACGTCACCGCGTTGCCAACCCGCACCACCATCAACGTGAACACGGCTTCACCCGAAGTCCTGGCAAGTCTCGCCGACAGGGTGAACGCCGGACGTGTCGCAAAGGACATCAGCGGACGCAAGGAGAAACCCTTCACCAGACCCGAGGACGTCATCAAGCTGTCGGCGTTCAAGGACGCCAATATCGACAAGGACGGCAGAAGCAGCCTGGGTGTCACCTCCAAGCATTTTTTCGCCCGTATCGAGACCCGGATCGGACGCGGCCGGGCGTCGGTCGGCAGCGTGATCTTCCGGGGCGGCCCCAACGACATTCAGGTGTTATACCGCACCCAGGGGCAGTTACCGAGACCGGTCGCCGGACCGGAGGCCGACACCGGCGAGGGGCAGGCCGGGGACGCGGGCTGACGCGATGCGCCGCGTCCAACCCGGTGGACAAACTGCTGCGGCGGTTTTGACGCTGTCTCTGCCAGACATGCGATTTTCGGTAATAATTAAGCGTTAATGGAAACATTACTCATACGGTTCCGTGACCGGCTCTCGGGGCCCGATTTTGCGGACGTGGACTGGATCCTGCTCGACTCGGACCAGATCCCGCTCGACGAGCCCGGGATCGGTTCACTCGAGGATTGCGCCGTGCACGCGCGACAACGGCGCGTCGTGGTCCTCGCGCCGGCCGAGGAGACCACACTGCAGACGGTTCAGATCGTGGCCCGGAATCGCCAGCAACTGCTCAAGGCCATCCCCTACGCGCTCGAGGAAAACCTCTCCCAGGACGTCGACGAGATCCATTTCTCGGTCGGACGGCGGCACGACGAGAACCGCTATCCGGTCGCGATCACCGGCTCGGAGACCATGGACCGCTGGCTGGAGCGTCTTACGGCGGCGGAACTGCAACCGGTCGCACTGATCCCGGAACTCCTGGCGCTGCCACTGGCGGAGGATGGCTGGTCCCTCGCCCTGGAGCTCGACAGGGCATTGGTCCGCACCGGGGAGAATGACGGGTTCGCCTGCGACCCCAAAAGTCTGGCAGTCATACTCGATCTCTCCCTGCAGGAGCGCGAGGAGGCCCCATCGACCCTGCGGATCCACCGCTGTGCCGGCGCAGATGCGTTACCGGAATCGACGTTGTCGGCAGCGATACCCCGGGAAGAGGACGAGGTCTGTCCGATGCCCCTGCTCGCATCCGGCCTGGACCTGAAACAGTCGATCAATCTGCTTCAGGGGCCGTACCAGCCCGACAGCGGGATCCGCAGGATGCTGCGGCCCTGGCAGGCAGCGGCGGCAGTTCTGGCCGCCTGGCTCGTGGTCGAGATCGGCAGCGCCTGGCTGGATATCGCACGCCTGTCGAGTGAGGAAGCGGCCCTGGCATCACGGATCGAATCGGTGTATCGCGAGGCCTTTCCGGACGCGAAGCGGGTCGTGAATCCCCGTGTGCAGATGCAGCAGCAGCTCAAGCAACTCCAGGCTGCCGGCGGTGGCGACAGCCGCGGATTTCTGACGCTGGTCGATGCCGGTGGCAAGGCGCTGGCCTCCGAACCCGGAATCAAGCTCGAATCGGCCACGTATCGGAACGGCAGGCTGGACATGCGGCTCTCCGGGCGCGACCTGCAATCCATCGAGGGAATCAGCCAGCGGATTCGCAAGGAGGGATTCGTGGCGGAGATTCAATCCGCCGACACGAGCGGACAGACCGTCAGCGCCAGACTGCAGGTCGGACCGGGCCCGACATGATGAAGGACTGGTGGCTCGCCCTGAACCCGCGCGAACGCGCGATCCTGGCGATTGCCGGTGTCGGCCTCGCCGCGGCGGTGTTCTTCCTCGCCATCTGGGAACCCGTGTTCAAGCAGCGGGATCAACTGCAGGTGAGTGTCGAGTCCCAGAGAAACAGCCTTGCCTGGATGGAGGGGTCCGCCGCGAAACTCAAGGGCCTGCGCGCGGCCAGCGACGGTCGGCGTATCCTGGGCGGAAACCAGTCTCTGCTGTCTATCGTTGACCAGACGTCCAAGCAGGCCAACCTGCGCAAATACATCCAACGCATGGAACCGGAGAGTGGCGACGGTGTCCGCGTATGGGTCGATGATGCGGATTTCGACCAACTCGCCCAATGGCTAGGCAACCTCGAGAGTCGCTATGGCGTCGCAACCGCCCGGGCAACGATCAACCGCGGCGACAAGCCGGGGATCATCGACGCTCGCCTTAGCCTAAATCGACCATGAAGCCGGCTTTCAAATACCTGGTTCTCGGCACCGCGGTGTTTGTCATCGCCCTCGTCGCGACCGTTCCCGCGCACCTGTTCACCCGCTATCTGCCACCGAAGATCCACGCAGCGGCCTTGCAGGGGACCGTCTGGCGCGGAGTGGCGAGGCATGTCGAATGGAAGGGATACGAGGCGGGTCGCGTGAGCTGGGACGTCAAACTCCTTTCGCTTGTTCTGGGCAGACTGGCGGTGGATCTCGACGTCGCCGATGCGCCGGTGACTGGAACCGGTGCCGCCTACGCCACACCACTGTCCATGGGGCTCAGTGAAACCCGGCTCGTGACCCGAAGCGATCTGTTCAACCGCGGATTGCAGAACTACGGCGCCGCTGTCAGCGGTGAGGTGTTTGTGAATCTGGAGAGTCTCAAGGGTTCCGGTGACGGTCCGAACGACGCGAAGGGCACGATTCTCTGGAAGGACGCCTACCTCGAAACACCGGCGCAGATCCCGTTCGGTAACGTCAAACTGGACCTGACTCAGGAGGGCGACACCACGATCGGGACGTTGTCCAACGATGGTGAACGAATCACCCTGAAAGGAGACATCAGGGTCGAGCCGGGCTGGAACGTCCAGGCCACCTTCCTGGTCTCGCCCACCGAGAAGACGCCTCCGGGGATTCGGGAGTCGCTGCAACTGCTGGGGGAGGCCGATGCATCCGGGGCCTACACCCTCAGGGCCAAGGGCAATCTGTTTTCCCTGCTCGCCCGCTGAAATGCCCGTCGCCCAGCGGTAAGGCGGCTGGGCGACGGGACCAAGGCGGCCGCCGTGTAGCTGAACACAGTCCCGCCCGGCACCGTACCGTCGGGGTCGACATGAGAGGATAACTGACGGCGAGGGTCCTCAGCGATCGCCTTTCAGCAGGTCCTTGAGATTCGCGAACGGGGTCGAGGTTGCCTCGGGTGAACGCGCCGCGTCACCTGTCAAATCGCCGTAACCGTCAGAATCCACGTATCGAGAATGCTCGTTGTCGTGGCAGTAGACACACAGCAACTCCCAGTTGCTGCCGTCAGGGGGATTGTTGTCGTGATTGTGGTCCCGGTGGTGGACGGTCAACTCCTGCAGATTCTCGCGGGTGAACTCGCGACCGCAGCGGCCGCAGATCCACGGGTACATCTTCAAGGCGCGGGCCCGGTAGTCCTGCTCCCGCTCCTCGCGAGTCCGCCTCGCATCGGCAACGACCTGATCCAGCCGACCGGTGTCTTTCCCCGAATTACGGGTCGACATTGGCCGCGTCTCCAGTGCTGAAAACACCTTTATAAATCCAGGTCCCGCGGAGGTCAATCGGTGACTGGATCCGGCCGCCTTCGACCAGGCCGGGGACCAGGAACACCCCCGACTGCGTCCTTGTCCGTGATGCGGCTGGCGGGTCTCTTTTCTCTCCCGGGTTTCGCGTTTGCAGTGCAGCCCCGGACGCCCAATCAACACCTCTCCGCTCGCGTTTCCGTCGGCGCGCGACTGGATTTCTCCGGCATCGGTTCAAGTTCTTCCTCGTTACTGTGACGTCAATCTCGATTGACGCGATAAAAGGTGCGAACCATTTCCAAATACGAAACGCTTCAAGGATTTCCCTGGGTCAGCGACGTTTAATATGCGCATCTCGCGAACAAGCGGGAATCGTTAACTGATAAGGAAGGCCTCATGTCCTGCAAATGGAATTCGAACCACCACTTCAAGGCGACTCTGCTGGCGACGCTGCTAGCGGGCAGCGCCGGCGCAATCGCCGCTCCCCCCGTCACCAACGGTCTGGTCCTGAGCCTCGAGGCCAACACGATTACCGACGCGCCTGGTACTCCCGTCACAACCTGGAGCGATCAGTCGGGTCTGGGAAATCACCTGATAGCGAGCGGTTCCCCCACGCTGGTTAACTCCGCGAACTTAAACGTGCGGGCTGTGGCGTTCTCCGGCGGGCAGGACATCGACGGTGACGGTTTTCCCGACGGTGTCGGGGACATGATGGAGCGCCTGACCGCGACGACCGGTCTGCCGACGGGCAACACGGACCGCACCGTATTCCTGATGGCCAACTACGACGGCAAATTGGGTGGTTTCGGATTCGGTAACGACAAAGAGAATCAGGCCTTCAGTACCGTGACGGACGGTCGGGGAAACCTGTCGGTGAGGGGCTGGATCGACGAAAACGATTTTCCGGCGACCGAGCGCGGCAGGTACGCAGGCTGGCTTGTCCAGTCCGCTGTATTGAAAGCGGGCGAACTGCGTCACTATAAGGACGGTCGTCTGATCGGTGTCGCGACGCACACCTACGATACGGCGAGAGATGCCATGATGGCGCGCCTGGGCGTGGACCTGGCGGGCAACCGGTTCGTGGAGATGGAAACAGCGGCCGTACTGGTATACAACCGCGCGTTGGACGATCAGGAGCGCATCGACGTAGAATACTACCTGCAGAATGCGAACCTGGGTTTCCTGATTTCACCAAAGGTTTGGATCGCCAAGGCCAGCTTGCTCGGTCCGGACAAGCCCCTGTTCGGACCGACGATCTCGATGAACTATCGCCTGTCCGGCAAGGGATACGATGCCGTACTTGTAGAGATCGATACCTCACCCGTCCAGCAGCAGCTGATGGTCAAGGACGGCAATGGTATCTTGCCCAACGACGTGGTGTTCGACAATGTGGACGACGGGCAGTACACCGTGACCGCGACCTTGCTGGATGCGGGTGGTACGCCGCTGGCAAATCCCGAGGCTAGAACCTCGCTAAACATCACGGTGAGCTCCAGCAATCTTCCTCCGGTTGCCAAGGACGATGCAGGCAGCGCATATACGGGCGAAGAGGCGAATATTGACCTTATCGCGAACGATGTCGACAAGGACGGTACAATCAATCCTGCGACGATCGCAATCGTGAATGCACCCGCCTCGGGCAACGTCAGGGTCAACAGTGACGGGACGGTGAACTACAAGTCCGACGCCGGTTTCCTCGGGACTGACTCCTTCAGCTACACAGTGGAGGACGATCAGGGCTTCGCATCCAACGAGGCGACCGTGACCATGACCGTTACCACGGCGGGTTCCGTCGGCGGAGGCGGCAACACCGCCAACGAAAGTACCGGCGCCAGCGCCAGCGGTGGGGGCGGTGCCTTCAACCCGCTGTTCCTGAGCCTCTTCGCACTCGCGGGGCTCATCAGGGGCCACAGCAGAAAGTCCGCCTGACCCAGCACCGGCAACGCCTGAAACGAACGGCGACCTTATGGAGGCCGCCGTTTTTTTTTGCACCTCATTTTGCGGTACCCGATCCGTTTCCGCATCGATGCGCGCCCGACTTATCTAAGCAGCGCCACACTCTTAAGCTGCGCGAAAACCTGCTTGCCCTCCCTCAGACCCAGCGCGACGGTGGACTCGCGGGCGATCCGCGACAGCAGGGTCGTTCCGCCCACATCGAGGCGGACGGTCACCTGCGCACCGCCGGTCTCCAGTATGCCGTCAACCCGCGCCGGAAACATATTGAGAATACTGGTACCCACCGGCGCCGACAGCACCAGGCTGACATCTCGCGCCAGGACGCGAAACCGAACCCGGCTGCCGACGGGCGGTGCAGCACCGGTGGCGCTACTACGGCCACGGTTGAAATCAAGAAACGTCAGGTGGTAGGCCTCATCACTACCGGCGACCTCGGCCTCGATCGTGGCCTCGGCATTCTGCGCGCGGGCCAGGGGCAGGTCGGCGCGGGTGAGTATGTCAGCAGTATGGCCTGCGGCGACCGGTTCAAGTCAAAACGATAGCAACCGGTGCCGGCGAGACCCCGACCATCGGTGCGCGGAGGTACCATCGGAGACGGTCGATTTCCCTGGAGCCGCGTTTCATGCATCATGCATCGCGACAGATGGCCGGTGGAGACAAGGGCTCCGTATACGGCGCCATTCCCACACAGGACATGACGGAACCCCCAACATCGAATCCGCCTCGTCGGCGAAGGTCCGGAGACCCCGAATAATGCTCCCGCCGGACCTACCGGGAGACTGGTTGAAACGGGCGGCAGCGCGTTGTCCTGCGCGCAACGCCATGGTTTGCTCCGGGAAAGCGATCAGCTATGGTTCTCTCGCGGCGAGGGTACGGGATCTCAACTCGAGGGTGCCGGAATACGGCCATCGGCGCGGCCCGGCCATGCCAGCGTCCGCCCACCGTACCGATATGGCCCTCGCCCTGCATGCCTGTCTCGCCGCTGGACATATCGCGCTGGTGCATTCACCCCGCTCTCACCAAATCTTCGCAGACAGGAGATGTGTTCAGGGCAGTCGCACATTGAATTCCGAGTCGATTCAGATGTGTATCGCGACCAGCGGCACCACGGCACGTCCAAGGTTTGCCATGCTATCCCGCGGCGCCCTGGCCTGGTCCGCACACGCCGTCAACGAACGTCTCCAGTTCGATGATTCGGGTGCATGGCTCAACTGCCTTCCCCTGCACCATATCGCCGGGGCGTCCATCCTGCTGCGCTGCCTCGCCGCCCGCGCCACCATGGTGCTGCACGAACGATTCGATGCCGAATCGGTTCTCAGGGACCTGACCGGCAGAGGCATCACCCACATCTCCCTGGTCCCCGCCATGCTCGACAGGTTACTGGACGCTGGGGACTCAGGCACACCACCGCCAAAATTCCTCAGGGTAGCCCTGGTCGGCGGGGGGCCACTCTCGCGTCCCCTCGCGGAGCGGGCCCTGGCCTTGGGCTGGCCGCTCTACGTATCCTGGGGCATGACCGAGACGGCTTCCGCGGTCACCATCGCCCGTGTGGATGACACCGAATGGAAACCCGGACACGTCGGTCAACCTCTGCCGGGCATATGCCTCGATGTCCGCGGATCGTCGAACGGCGAAGGCCCCGGGACCGGCCGCATCCGGATCCGCGGACCATGCCTCATGTCCGGTTACGCAGCGCCGGGTGTCGCCCCCCCAGCCGTACCGGGACACCGTCGATTTCTTTCGCGAGACCTGGGCTATCTGGACGCCCGCGGCGCGCTGCATCTCACCGGCCGGGCGGACGACATGCTGGTGACGGGAGGGGAAAACGTGCACCCGGAACGGATCGAATCCGTCCTGTCCGCGTGCCCCGGGGTACGCGACGTCGCCATTTCCGCACTCGCCGACCCTGTGTGGGGCAAACGTCTGGTGGCGGTAGCCACGGGACCGGTCAGCCTGGAAGCCCTCGAGGTCTGGAGCCGGAAACGACTCGCCGGCGCGCAACGGCCGCGAGGGTTCGTCAAGGTCCGGCAACTCCCGCGCAACGACCTGGGCAAGCTCGACCGAAAGCGCATCGAACAGGTCCTGCCGGGATGGATCGACAAGTGAAATACTCCGTAACCACCTCCGGTGGTCTTCGGTTCGATCCCGCTCCCGGCCGCCACCAGACCCGTACGGGCCGAGTCCGGAAAGCGGGTCGTGAACGAAGCGAATGGCACAAGTCCGGATTGACCGCGGTCAACCGATGTATAAACCGTGCGCGGTAAGCGCCACAACCGATACACTATCCGCAAACCGACACGATGGACCCGGGGGGGAGTCACATGAGCGAAAGTCAAGAGGAAATCATCCGCAATTCACCGATGGGTGCCGATCTTAGCGAGGACGAGTGCAAGATACTGTCCGGAATCATGCGGTCACGGGAACTGACCGACGGGGAGATCATCTTCCACGAGGGCGATACCGATGAAATGCTGTGGATGCTGAATTCGGGGCGGCTGGCGGTTACCCGCGACGTGGGCGGCGGTGAGCACGTCAACCTGCACGTCATGCAGGTAGGCAGCCTGGTCGGTGAGATGGCCTTCGTCGATGGCCGCCCGCATAGCGCGACGGTTCGGGCGCTGGGCGACGCGCGGGTATTCGAGCTGTCGCGGGCCGACTTCGAATCGCAGATCGAAGCCCATCCGATGCTGGTGTACAAGGTGATGCGCTCGATCATCCGTGCGGTACACGATACCCTGATGCGCATGAACCAGCAGCACGTCGAAATGGCGAACTACATCAGCAAGGCGCACGGCCGCTACTGACAATGCCCCCGGCGAGGACCGCTTCCTCCAGGCCCCGCGCCTCGAGACCCAGTCCGGGAAGCGGGGAAAGACGCATACGTCCTAAACGCGGGGACGGCCCCGAGGCGATATCGTCGCGAAGCCATTCACCGGTCGCCAGACCATGCGCGATGTCCGTGTCGATCGCGGCAGCGAGGTGTAGCGCCGCCGCCCGACCGACCGCGCTGTCCAGGGTGGTGGTCACGACCGCACGAATGCCTTCCCGGCGCGCGCGACGCGCCACTGAAAGGGCGGCCAACGGTCCCCCGAGGACCATGGGCTTCAATACCACCCGCCGCACCGAGGGCTGCCTCAGATAGGCTTCGGCCCCGCTACCGGCGAGCGACTCGTCCAGCGCAACGGGCCAGGGACACCTGCGTTGCAGGCGTGACATACGCCCCGGAGACGGCGTCCGCAGGGGCTCCTCCAGCGATTCTATGGGCATGTCCCGCAAGGCCTCGAACATGCGCCGGGTCGTGGCCAGATCCCAGGCCCGATTGGCGTCGAGGCGCAGTGAGATCCCGTCGGGCAATCGCCTCGAAAGCCCGCGAAGTCGCCGGATCTCCAGGGTCGGGGGCCGGGAACCCATTTTGACCTTGAGCACCCGATCGCCCCGTGAGACGGCGCGCTGCGCCCGGACAGACACACCGGCGTCCAGGGGACCGATGAGTGCGCTGAGGTTAACTACGGACGATGCCGCGGCATCGAGCAACCGGCAGACACGCCGGTCCAGATAGCGACCGATCAGATCCAGAAGCGCGGTTTCCAGGCCACAGCGCACGGCGGGGGTTCCCGTCAGTGTCTCGAGCAGGCCCCAGCATCCGCCTACGGTCCGGCCTGGGATCGCTTCGATGACCGCCCCCATGGCGCGCCTGGCCTCATCCGGCTGTTCGGTCCCTGCCCCCGGGAGTGGGGCGCAGTCTCCCACACCCGAGTACCTTCCCGTTTTCAACACAACGATCCAGCCCTCGCGCCAGGCCCGGGTGCCGCGCCCCGTCCAGTCTTCGCGCAGCCGAAGCCGGTAGGGCCGGAATCCGGCCTGTTCGACGTTGAGCCCGCGCGCCACTGGTGGCGGGAGATCAGATTCCTCGGGCAACACCTTGTCCCAGCATGGCGACGCAGAGCAGTCCACCGAACAGGGCGTTCAACTTCGCCGTGGAGACTAGGATGACATTGTATACGGGACCGGAAGGGGCCTGATAAAACGCACGAACCAGACCGACCGCCCAGGGCGCCGCGACCCAGGTCAGCGCAAGCCAGGCTCGGGCAGTGCCGCTGTACGCCAACCAGACCAACAAGAATGGTGCCAGCACCAGTGCGGTGTACTCCAGTCGACTGAACCGCGGGCCGAAGCGTACCGCCAGGGTACGCTTGCCGGCCTCCCGATCGCCGTCCATATCGCGTGTGTTGTTGACGACCAGTACCGCCGCGGCGGGCATGCCGGTGAGCGCACCGAACAGGAGCGCGATACGACTCACCGCACCCGTCTGGAGATAGTAGGTTCCGGCCACCGCCGCGACACCGAAAAACAGCCAGACGAACAGTTCTCCGAGGCCCAGGTAGCCGATCGGGCGTGGACCGCCCGTATAGGCGACTCCAGCCAGGATCGACGTCACGCCGAGCAGCAGGATCGGCCATCCACCCGCGACGATCAGCCAGATTCCGAACATGGCGGCCAGCGCGAAGCTGCCCCACGCGGCCCTGCGTACTTGGGCGGCCGTCAACCAACCCGCCGCGGTGGCACGTGTCGGGCCGAGCCGTGTGTCGTCCCGATCGGCACCGCGCTCGAAGTCGGCCGCGTCATTGTGGAGATTGGTGCCGACCTGGATCAGGAGCGCGGCACAGAGCGTGGCCACGACGACGGACCAGATTAGCGTCCCCGCATCCAGCCAGGCCAGGGTCGAGCCGACAGCGACTGGAACGACGGCGATGCTCAGGGTCCGCGGGCGGACGGCGGCGACCCAGGGACTCATTGCCGGCGAGGAAACTTGCCAAAATCCGGCGGGCGTTTCTCCACGAAGGCGTCACGGCCCTCGCGCGCCTCATCGGTCATGTAGAACAGCGCGGTGGCGTTGCCCGCCAGTTCCTGGATGCCGGCCAGTCCGTCGGTATCGGCGTTGAAGGCGGCCTTGAGCGTCCTCAGCGCGGTGGGGCTGTGCTTCAGCATTTCCCGGCACCACGCCACCGTTTCCGCCTCGAGGCGCGCCAGGGGAACCACGGCGTTGACCAGCCCCATCTCGAGCGCCTCGCGCGCGTCGTACTGCCGGCAGAGAAACCAGATCTCCTTGGCCTTTTTGAGCCCCACTGACCGGGCCAGCAACCCGCAACCCAGACCCGCGTCGAAACTGCCGACCTTCGGGCCCGTCTGACCGAAGCGGGCATTGTCCGCGGCGATCGTCAGGTCGCACACCAGATGCAGCACGTGCCCGCCGCCGATCGCGTAACCCGCAACCATCGCCACCACAGGCTTGGGAAGTCGACGGATCTGCATCTGCAGGTCGAGGACATTCAGGCTCTGGGCCCCTTGGGTATCGCGATAACCTCCCCGGTCACCTCGCACACGCTGATCGCCGCCGGAACAGAAAGCCTTGTCCCCGGCACCGGTAAGGATGATTACTCCGATCTCCGGGTCCAGGTGTGCGTGCATCATGGCACGGCTGAGTTCCCGAACGGTTTCCGGGCGAAAGGCGTTTCTCACCTCGGGCCGGTTGATCGTAATCCGGGCGATACCCTCCGCACGGTCGTACAGGATGTCTTCGAACCGAAGCTCGGGAACGGGATTCCAGTCAGTCATGGCAGCCTGTCGAACGATTCCCCGAACGCGGGAACGCGCACGCGCCGCGGACCTCGGGATTCAGGAATGGGAGTGTACACGAAGCCCGGCGGGAAGTTGCGCGGCTCCCGGTGAAAGATCGCGATCAGCCGTCCTAAGGCGATTGCCGGAAAATGGCATACCAGATTGCGCCGGGTGAACTGCGAAGCAGTGAACGGCTTGGGCAGGAAGCCCAAGACCGGTGCCCAAGCAAAGCAGGGACAGCGCCGCGCCGGGATCGTTCGTCATCAAGGCG
>JAJDOJ010000206.1 GCA_022340215.1 Gammaproteobacteria bacterium | reverse complement strand
ATCGAAAAGAAACGATTGGCTGAGGAGCCAAACGTCGTAGAAATCTTTCATTCGGCTGTTCGCGCGTCCCAGCGCAACCATGGCCTGGAACTTCTCTGCAATCATCGTTTCCCGGGCATAGGCCCGCAGGCGCGGTGTCGGAAGGTCCAGCATGGATGGATAGTCAATGACCTCGGCGCCCGGTTCCAACGCGTCTCCGAATCCAACGTCGACCCTCACGGCAATACGGGCGCCACTGATCGACGCGGTCGTGCGCAGCCGTAGTCCGCCGTACTCGAGTTCCTCCCGGATCTGGTCCACACGAAGTGCATCCAAATCGAACTCGACGCCATCGTCGACATCTGCAGCGAGGATATCCTTGAACGCTGCGACCATCGCATCCTGGCTTGGATCACCGAATCCCAACAGGTCTAGATCACGAGTAGCGCGGTGTGGATCCGTGAACCAGCTCGTCAACAGCATTGCGCCCTTGAGCACGAATCGGTCGGCATAGGCAGACATGCTGAGACGGTAAAGCAGGCGTTCGAGCGCGTAGCGGGTGAGTATCAGTTCGAAGCTCTGACCCGTTTCTCGGGAGAGATTCTGCAGGCGGGCCCGAACGGAGGCGCCGATGTTTCTGATCACTTTAGGCATTGGCGGTCAGCGCCTCGAGATACGGCCTGATGACCGTCGACACCCCGCCCTTCTCGGCTTGACGAGAAATTTCCGCGGGGGTTGCCTTGCGTTGCCTCAGCGACTCCTGAAGCCCTTCGATTGCGACGGATAGACCCACCTTGCCGCGATGCCGGAAGCAATCCGCCACCGTCTTGGCCACTCCAAAGACTTTGACGGGCACACCTTCGATCGCGTGCGTCTCAAAGCCCTCTCTCAGCAGACTGTCTGTGAAGCGCACAACGCGAATGGGCGCGCCGTTGCACTGCGGTGCCCAGTCCTTGGGCCCGATCGCCATCCAGACTTTTGGGGGCAGTTGGTCCGTTAGACCGTGGAACGCCAGAGCCGAGACGAGACACACGACGCCCTTGGGCACCCGCTTCGCGGCCTCCGCCAGGCTGTGGTTAGGGTCCAGGTCGGCGTCTGGCAGCTGATAGACGCCCCGCGACAGGCGGATGACCTCACCGGCCCGCTCCATACGACTCATCGTCGCAGCCGTCACGCCGGCCTCGCGCAGTTCGACCAGGCGCATAATCCCTCGCTCCCTCAGAAGAGCCTGAGCCAGCTCACGCTGCGATCGCGGTTTCCCCATTGATACAAATACCCGATGTGTGGACCCTATGTTCCTAGGATTTGTATCATCTATCCGTGCGGCGCGCCACCCTCGTGAACTCTTGCAGGCCAGGACCGAGCGGCGTTGAGAACCCGGGAGCAATCTGTCTGGCTAAATCCGTCAGTCCACCTCGCGGGCAGGAATCTTCAGAGTGGGGTTGATCGGGTATCGTGACAGAGAAGCAGGACACCACGCAGGTACCGGTCAGAAGTCAACAGCCGTGGCGTTCGAACACCTCGATCATGCGCGAGAAGTCGGTGAGCGATCGCGTCAGGCGATCGATCTTGTAGACCACCACAATGTCGAGCTTGCCAGCCTCGATGTCGGCGAGCAGCCGCTGCAGTGCCGGGCGGTCCATGTGACCACCCGAGTAGGCGGGATCATCGTAGTCATCGTGGAGCGGTATATACCCCTCAGCGCGTTGGCTCACGATGTAGGCATGGCCGGCGTCGGCTGGGCGTCGATAGAGTTGTACTCCTGCTCGAGCCCCTCCTCCGTGGACTTGCGGGTATAGACGGCGCAGAGCACCGTGATCACGTCACCCGACCTCGATTCAATCCGTAGGCCCGCGCGATTCGTTCGGCAATCTCGGCAACGCTGCTGTTGATCCCAAGGGACTTCGGATCAATCGTGCGATCCGCTTCGATGCCATCGAGAAAGTGATTCAGATCCTGCTCGATCCTTGGCGCGACCTCGATGCGAACGTCCGGCGCGAGCAGCTGCGACAGACGCAGCACGTCGTTGGCGTGCTTGCGGACGTTCTTGCTGTCCACAGGTTCGCCCTTGGCCTGGCGCTCGCCGAGGTCCAACCACGCGCTGGCCTTGAGCGGAATCAGCCTGTCCTCGCCGACCCACGGCAATCCATCAACTTCCTTGTGACCTGCAAGGATGAATTCGTAATATGCGTCATCGAGCAAGATGGCGGACAGACTTGCAGCGGCCTCGTCGATCGGGATCGGCGTGAGGTGACTGCCTTCGGCGAGGTTAACTCCTTCGGGAGCCCTACAGAACAACTCCAGCATGACAGGGAAGCGCTCGTCGGCTGGCTTCTGGAATCGGTAGAACACGGGCTTCCCGGTGTCGCTGGCCTGCCGGATTTCGTAGCCGCCCGCTTCGACGAAGCCCCAGAACACTTCGCCGAATGACGGGCTGAGCGCTTCGATGTGCAGGACGATGTCCAGGTCCTTTGTGGCACGAAACTCGAGCCCCGCCTCTTCCATCGCAAGAGTCGCGGCCGTGCCGCCGATCAGCACGAACTGATCGGCGTGGCCGGCGAAGTATTCGCGAAAGACATCGAGTCCTCTCACCACGGAAACCGCCCCTTCAGTTCATCGAGTGCGAGTTGAACACGCTCGTCGGTGTTGCCCTGCAGGCTGAGCGTCAAGGAAAGTGGATCGACGGTTTCGCTGTTCGGGACGAGTGCGGGGTTGTAGTGCCAGAGCTCCCATTCGCAGGCGCCCGGCAGCGGCTCAGGCAGGGTCTCGATGCCGGCCTTCGTCACTGTCTTCCACTGCGCCGGGCTGACGGCATAGATCGGCCACTGCGGCTCGGAAAGCATCGAATATCGCGCCAGAGCGCTCAACCCTGCCAGTCTCACGTGGGGTGGCTTCCACTTGGGAGCGGGGCGGGCCCAGAATCGGCGCTTGATCGGGCTGCGCAACAATGGCTTCGCTCGCTCCCACGTCTCCGCGGCAGTGCCCTCGGTGTGCAGCCATCGCGCCCTCCCCTCGGTGCGCAATGTCGCAATGCCGGCGGCCGTGAGCTCCTTGACGGCCCGGGACAGGGTCATCGCGGTGTAGCCCAGCTCGCTGACCACCTCGGCGGGCTGCCACTCGGCGCGCCACGGCTTTCGCAGCAGGACGGTAATCAGCATCGCCTGCGTCGCCGGGCTGAGTGCAGTGTCCGGAGCGGTGGGCGGCTTGCGAAAGTACTCGCGCAAGTCGATCCCGAGATCCGGCAGATAGAGCTGGTTGCCCGGCACCAGGAACGGTACCTTCTGCTCGATCAGGCGCTTGCGCTCGTAGGACGCGAGGGTGCCGGTCACGTAGACCACCGGCATCCCAGCCAGTTGGCGCAGCTTGTCCATCTGGCCTCGGACGTTGGCCAAGCCCGGCTTGTCGGGCCGCTTGTCGATCGCCAGGAGAATCTGCCGATCCAGCAGCTTCAGTTCCCGGACCTCGAAGGCGTCCTGCAGAAAGTAAGGCAGCTTGCCGGCACCCGGCCACACTCGAACCCTGGGGGCGATTCCCAAGGTTTCATGCAGATACGCGCAAACGGCGGCGTCCACGGCACGTTCTGGGGCGGCTTTACATAACATGACAAAAGCACGATAACACGAGTAATGTTATCGTGCAATATGACGTTACCATAAACGCCTACGAAAGCTCCGAGCCCGGCCGGGAAGCAATTGCCGCCTTCAAACTGCTCGGGTAGTCATCGCGTCTCGTGTCATTATGCCTCACCACCGCATGCACCTCGATCCGTCGCTGGCGATGCGCTGCGATCTGCAACGCACCCTCCGGCGTGAACGTGCCGGCACGGGCACGCGTGATCAGACCGCGGAGATAGGCCAGCGGGGTTGTGTGGATGACGTTGGCCCGGATGCGCGCAGCCAGTTCATCGAGGAGTTGCTGCGCGAGGTCTGCGGGAAGGCCGGCGAGCTTCTTGCAGGCCTCCTCCCGTTCAGCCGCCGACAAGGTCTTGGGGTATTCCAGGTCAGATAATTCCCCACCACTACACTCTACGGAACTGAGTACGACCGCCGCGGTTGTCGTACCCTGTGGTGGTGGTGATTCCTTGTGGGTTCCTATGGTGGTTCCTGGTATGTCACCGCTGTCAGGGGGACCCTCGCACCCCTGACCGGGGGTAGTGTCACGGGCGTCAGGGACCGGTGACAATTTGTCACCCCCTTCCAGCAGCAACCGATACCGGTTTGAGCTACAGGAGCC
>JAJDOJ010000205.1 GCA_022340215.1 Gammaproteobacteria bacterium | reverse complement strand
CAAAACGCGGCGCGCTAAACTCAGACCAGTCCGCCAAGAATACAGAAACAAACGGAGGTGTAGCATGATAACCGTCGACGAGATCATGACCAGCGATGTCGCAGCGCTTCGCGAGGACGCGACCCTGGGTGATGTGATGCGCATGATGGAGGAAAAGCACATCCGTCATGTGCCGGTCGTCAACGACAAGGATGAGCTTGCCGGGATCGTTTCCCACCGGGACGTCCTTACGGCGACAGGCTCGGCCCTGTGGGCTGGTGAGGGGCAATCTCCGGAGTCGGTCAAGGTTGGGGACATCATGACCCGTGATGTGGTCACCATTGACGTCCACGACAGCGCGCGGGCCGCGGCGACCTGTCTCGAACGCCATCGCTTCGGCTGTGTTCCCGTCGTCAGCGGCAAGACCCTGAAGGGGATCGTGACGGACACCGACCTGGTCGCCGTCGCCATCAACTTGATGGAGCAGCTCGAACAGCTCGAACAGCAGGATGCGGTGGCGGAAGACGACGTCGATGATGATGACGATTTGTTCTAGCGAACCCGGTCGCCCGCCGGACTCATTAGTTTTCCGTTCGGTCGACAGTGCTGGCCCGTGCAGTCGTCGCGTTCCTGATTTTTTCCCCCAGTATCGGAACCCGTCCAGGCGCGCGACGTCGTGGTCCTGACAAGTATCTGGCCGCCGTACGTGGACCCGAAGCTGCCGGGGCACGGGCTCGCCGTTTCAATCGTGACGGAGGCCGTTCGCCGGGCCGGATACGAGCCACGGATCGAGAGTCTCGACTGGGAGCGCAACCTGGAAAACGCGCGGTCCGGTGAACACGGGGTCATCGCCGCGGCCTATCAGTCTGCGGAGAGGAAACGGGACTTCGTGTTCACCGACGCGTACCTCACCAATGAGATCAGGTTCCTGAAACGCCGGGGGACGGACATCGAGTTCAACTCCCTCGAGGATCTGGACGGACTGCGTATCGGTGTCGTCTATGAATATGTCTACGAACCGGCGTTCGACCAGGCCGGTAACTTCGTCAGGGCCCCGGAGACCCATATCGTGCCCAACATCGTGGAATAGCTTGACGGCAACGTCGATCTGGTCGTGGACGACGAGAGGACACTGCGCTATGAGCTCAGTCGCCACTTCGGGGATCAGAGACGCGAGCTGGAGTTCCTCCCGAAACCGCTGGTTTCGCGTGATCTGCATGTCGCGATCAGCCAGGCACATCCGGATCACGAGGACATGTCGTTCCGCACCCACGAGGCGACCGAGGGCGACGACCGACTCAGGGTGACCGCCGCCGTTCTGACCAGCGAGGAGGCACAGGAGGCGTTCGGGGTCGATCTGCGCAGCCGCTGGATCCAGACGGTCTGGCTGAAGGTCACCAACCAGGAATTACAGGATGTAGAGTGAAGGCGCGCTGCCTGCACCACATCGGCATGGTCCAATTCACTCTCATGCCCGATCCGGGCCTCCTGAGCGGCCCGGAACAGCGCTTGCCTTTGGCGGGGAACAAACACGGCTGTGGGGGGCTGACGGATCGGATCCGTGACCCTACCCGTCGCGGCCCGTCTGTGCGGCCCGCCATATCGCGCGTGATCCTTTATCGGGGCGCGCGCGATTCCTGGATCGGCCTCGCTACTGCGGGGGAGGCGGTGGCGGTGGGCTTTCGGATCTATTGTCCAGATTGCCAATTCCGTATGGATACCCGTAGAGGCCTGGATAGCCCCATCCACCCCACGGGCCGCCGTATCCGCCCCAGCCGTAGGGATGAGCATATCCGTAGGGCCCACCCCAACCGCCATAGGGACGGCCCCAGTACCCTGGACCATAGTCGTCGTAGTAACGGTCATGCCAATTGCCGCCATTCCAGTTGTCGCTCCACCAGGCTCCGGCCTCGGTCGTGGACAGCAGGCCGCCAATCCCGGTGCAGAGGGCGACGATGGTCAAGCAGTTCGTCTTGCTCATTCCGATTGGTCTCCTTACAGGTTCTTGTTCAACGGCGTCAGGTATTTTCCTTGGGACCGAACAGCTGGGATTATAAGAAAGTTTGTAACG
Organism: Gammaproteobacteria bacterium; assembly: GCA_022340215.1. Classification (NCBI taxonomy): domain Bacteria; kingdom Pseudomonadati; phylum Pseudomonadota; class Gammaproteobacteria; species Gammaproteobacteria bacterium. The sequence continues at coordinate 10,757 of JAJDOJ010000205.1, read as the reverse complement.
AACGAATACAATCCCACCCGGCTCTGCCGAGAGACACGTCCGGCAGTTGATGGACCTGATGCGGAAAGCGGAGATTTCGACGGGGACGTGCCGTCCCCCCGGAGCGTCGCTACCGCACCTCCCCCGCGTCCCGGAGGTCCGGGACGGTTGCGAACATTCGCCTGCTGCCCCTGACGCCTACTTCAATCCGACCTTTTCGGCCGTCGATTTGGTATTGAGGTTCAGCAGTGAGTACACGGGACAGATACCGACGATTCCTGTAACGATCAGAATCACCCCGATCCAGCCGACGGGATTCTGCAGGGCATAGAAGACATTCGCGACGAGAACCACCCCGATGACGATTCGGATAATCCTGTCGACCTTTCCCACGTTGTTTTTGAACAGATCCATGACAACCTCTGCGAGTTGCGGCCTATGACATGTCACGTGACCCGCCGTCGATCACCTCGAAGGTGAGGCGGTCGTGGCGGGCAAAGCGCCTGCCGGACCCTGCGCGCGGACCGGCATGCTATCGGCATTCTAGCACCTGCGCACCCGGTGAAAATTGCAAATCGTCAAGGACGAGATCGGGGGTGATCCCAGTTCGATGAACAGGACCGACTCCGTTCACCGGCGAAGGCCAGCAACTTCGGACTGCTCTACGGGGCCGGAACCAGGGGATTCGCACGGTACGCGAAGGTCGCATTCGGATTGAATCCGGCGACCGACTAGGCGGAGGACATTATCGATAGGTGGCCGGGTACATATCCCGGCATCCGGTAATGGCAGTACGAACAGGACGCACCGTCCCGGCGGGCCGGTTACGCCCCGACATTAGGGCGGTCGGAGGCGGTGGTTCGACTGGGACGCGAGAGGGCGAGACGCCCCCATACCATCGCCGGTGCTTCTGGCGGTCGATAGCCGTTGTTCGCACGGGTCAGGCCGTAGTACAGTACCGACCACCATCCGCTATCATCTGCCTGCCCCATAAAATAAAGAAAATGGCTAAGAATCCACCTGACAGAACCAAAGAACTACCGTTCCTTGTCGAGGCCATTAATGATGGTCGTTCCCTCCTGAAGGACGACTACTACCAAGATTCACAGGGGGAGTGTATTCGTGCGCTTTTACGTTGTCTGGAGAAACGTCGTCTGGCGATCTACAAGGATCTGAAGGTACCGTCTAAATAGCCGGCCATACTGCCCGAGAAACGGGTGATATCTGGGATTCCTTGACCAACCCCCGTTTTCACAAATGAGACAAGTTTTGTGGATAACCCATATCAGGCACAAAAGACCCCTCCCCCAGATTAGGGGGAATGAAAATCAATGCCCTGGAGAGATCGCCGCATGCGGTGGGTGCCTGAGGAGGCGGCGCTGGCGCATGTGCCAACGACAGCACCGCCTGTGCAGCATCCTGGACGGCTACAGCCGCTACATTGTCCACCATCGGATTCGCCAGCAGATGACCGAACGGGATGTGGTGATCATTGTGCAGCGCGCCCTGGAAGCCTTTCCTGGTTGTCAGCCGCGCATCATCTCCGACACCGGGCCGCAGTCCATTGCGAATGACTTCAAGGCCTTTGTCAAGATCAAGGGTATGGATCATGTACGCACCTCACCGTACTTCCACAGGGCAATGGCAAGTTGGAGCGCTGGCACAGGAACCTGAAAAGCGAGTGTATCCGACCCGGAACACCGCTGAATATCAAAGATGCGAAGCGCCTGTTGGCCGGCTACGTGTACGATTACAATCATCGCCGTTTGCACAGCGCTATCGACTACAATGCACCGGCGGATAAGCTCGCCGGCAGAGCACCAGGGATTCTCATCGAGCGCGAGCGCAAACTGCAGGCCGCACGTAAATTGCGAGCCGAGCGACGTCAAGCGCAACAGCAGGCAGTGGCACGATAATGTCGCCAATTTTGAACCCGGGAAACGCCAGTTCACGCTGAACCAGGACACCAGGATAATCGCTACCAGAAACGGGGTGCCTTGGTTTCTTCCATCGCCAGAGAGTAAACCTTGCGGCCAGTTGAGTAAAGTGCATGCCCATCAAATTTGATCCTTGAATAACATCCGGAATTTGATGGCTGTGGATGTCGCATCAAACAGGGTGGCAGAGCGAGAGCATATGAAGTTAAAATAAGAGCTGTAACCAGTGCCCAAAAGGGGAGATGCAGTAATGACACAATCTAAACACCCGATACGGTTCGCCTTAGCCAAGGTAATATATTATGACAAAATATAGAGCAAAATTAGTTTTTAGCGCAGTCGTCGAACCGGCAGCAAAGAGAGAAATCATCAGGAATTTGTCGTTATTGAAGTATCAACCGGATTGCCTCATCTTTAAGAAAAATAAAGTCGTAATCGTTTATGAAGTGGATGGCGGTAACGAAGGTCTGTCGAAATCCAAGGTAGATGAGTGGGCTACTGAAGTAGAGAAAGAGCTATCAAAAAGCGGTAGTAAATTGATAAAAAAACCAAAGATACAGAAACGTTAGAAGTCGATAAAGGTTCGAAATCAGCAGGCGCTGGTCGAGCCAGAGCACGAAGGCACGAAACGTCGCCGATGCCTGATAAGCGACCCCGAACGCTGCGGGAGGCAACAGGATCATCAGCGGCATTGCCCATGGCTGCGCCCCACCGTCGAATGCGAGCCAGCCGGAGATACCGGTCCACCATGCAGCGGCGAACCAGGTCGCCACGACTAAGGCGATTTCTGTCAAATGACATACCATCCTGTTTGTCTTTTCGTCCGTCCTCCGTGTTGCGACAACCGCTCCATCGTTCGACGATGCGCCTGTTGTCGCGCCTTGATGACGAACGAAAATCCGGCGCGATCTGGTATGTCATTTTCCGGCATTCGCCTAAGGCCGCCCAATGTCCGATGTATGAGATGTATGAGGCGTGTCTGTTATCGGAGACGGCTTCGAAAGGGATCGTCTTGCACCTCCTGAGTGTAGTTACACGTATTAATGCGCTCGGAAGTGCCCGAATGCATTGTCTTCCCATGTGCAGGTTGCCCGGCTGCGGAAGATCGGTGATTGCCCGAGGGCGGCGGCCGAGAAACATGACACGCCCATCGCGAGCGTCTGCAACGAATCAAGTGTTTCGTGCATGTCGCCCTGATCCAATTCATGAAGACTGAAGTGGTGCCCTCGATCGTGACAGCCGTGCCCTGAGCAGAGAAGCGACCCGGGCGCAATGGGAATTGCAACCTTCGATCAGGAACGGTGCCAATTGCTGGCGTCCGGTGACGGGCTGGCGCCGTGCTATGCTCTGCGATCTTCGGGTATGGGACGGCGGGGGATGCCCGCCATTCGGGTACGATGGCGCGAACGTTCACTTATCTCAAGGCGGGGAGGGGATACGTCTGCCGGCAGCGTTTCCTGCCAGCCGTTCTGTGGCGCCTGTGGGTATCGGACCGGGGTTCGCTGCTCGCTGCCCTGCGTGTCCCGCGGGGATTGTGGAGGCGCGTCGTCCTCGCCAGGCTGCGCCCCTGGTTGCGGCGCGATGCCGTAGATCATTTGAACCTGCCCGTCCCGGGCGATTTCTGCATCCCGGTGCACAAGGGGTGCAAGGTATTCGACCTGGCGCGGGGGAGCGTGTTCAAGCTGTTCGAGGGGGAGGGCTGTCGCGCGGCGTTCCGGGCTGAAGTGGAGTACGCGGCGAAGGCCGGACAGCTGGAGTTTGCACCGGGGCTTCGCGGTGCCGACGAGGATCGGTTCTGGTACGAGGAGGAATACGTCCGGGGCCGAATCGGTCACCACCTGACGCAAGCGAAACGACAGGCATTGATTGCCGACCGGTCAGGCGAGTTCGTGGGGTGCCTGGTCGCCATTGCGGGGCTTGGCAACAGTGGCGCGATTTCCCGGGTTCGCTATATCCACCAGACGGCGCGCTATATCCGGGGCCGCTGTAACATGGTGGCGCGCGTATCCCCCGAGGCTGCGGCGGTTGTCGAGGCATGGACGGAGGCGTACGCCAATCCGATCGAGACCGCCCCGTCTGTCGACCTGGCGCTGGTCCACTCGCACGGGGATTTCTCCCTGAAGAACGTCGTGCTCGACGACCGGGACAGGATTCGGGTGATCGACTGGGAACACGCCGCCCCCCGCAGCGTCTATCACGATTTCTGCAACCTGTTCGTCACCGAGGTCTACTACCAGCGGGTCGCGCGGCAACCCTGGTTCACGGACTGCGTCCTGGACGCCGCCGTGCGAATGGAAAACGCATCGCAAGAGTGTGGACGGGAACCTGGCCGCTGGTTCGGCGAGGAGGGGGGTGTGTCGCGTCACGTGTATTACCTCGAGCGGATGCGGATGCTGCTCGAGCGACGCATCGACGCGAACCACCTCAAGGTCGTCGAGAGGTCCATCGAGGCGTTCCAGGAATTCGAGGACCTCTGGAGCGGCTGAAGGTTATTGCGTCGCGGACGGACGAAAAGACAAGCAGGATGGTATGTCATTTGACAGAAATCGCCTCAGTACGGATCTTCCAGCCGCAGCAATGCCCCGATCGATTCGCGCAGGGCGGCAATACGGGATTCCAGGTCCGGACCTCGTTCTCCCTGGGAGGCGGTCTTCTCCAGTTCACCGGCGCGGGTCTGCAGGACCTCGGCGGCACAGTATTTCGCGCCGCCCCGAATCTTGTGCGCCATCTCCGCGAGCGTTTCCGGGTCCGCGGTTTCGTCGTTCAGCATCGCCAACCGGGACTTGAGGTCGATTTTCAGCATGCCGAACAGTTCGCGCGCGAGATCGCGGTTGCCGCCGGCGAGCCGGACGGCCTTTTCCGTATCGAGGACCGGCAGGTCTTCGCCGGAGCTTTGCGGGGTTTCCGTCCCGGCATGGTCGGGCGCCGAGGATGTCCTGCCTTCCAGCAGCCTCAGGGTGCTGGCAATGAGCTCCTGCTCCGGAACGGGCTTGGTCAGGCAACGGTCGAACCCCGAACTCAGGCACTGTTGCATCCTGTCGGGCACCGCATCCGCCGTGAGCGCGATTGCGGGCATATCCGGGAACGATTCCTTGATGACGCGCATCGCGCTGATGCCGTCCAGATTCGGCATGTGGACGTCCATGATGACGACGTCCGGGTTCTCCGTCATGGCCCGCTCCACGGCGTCGCGGCCGTCCACCGCCTGAATGACCCGCCCGTTGTTGCGCGAGATGTAGACCTCGAGAAGACGGCGGTTGATTTCGTTGTCGTCAGCCACGAGGACGCGTGCCCCGTTCAGGTCCTCGTCCCGCGACGATCCCCGGGCCTCGCTGGATGCCGGGTCTCCGACCAGGGTCGTTCCGGCCAGGCGCTTCGAGAGCACCTCGTGCAGGCGATGGGGTGAGATCAGGTTGTTGAGGTGCGTGAACCCGGACGAGGACGAAAGGTCCCGCCGGGAGACGGCGTCGTGCAGGAAGAAGGTTGCGACCCGCGCCTCCGCCAGGCGGCTGAAGTAGATCTGCAGGTCCGTGTCCACGTCGCTGCGGATCATGTAGTAGAGGGTGAACGCGATGTCGGGCGAGGCGTACTCGGCCAGGAATTTCTCCACGTTTTCGGTCTGGCGGACCTCGAGTCCCCAGGCCTTCAGCATTCGGGTGGTATAGGCGGCGCGCGTCGGGTTGCGGTCGAATACCAGGACCCGTTTGCCGCGAAGGGGGAACGAGCCGGTATAGCACGCTCCCTTTCGGGTCCTGCAGGGCACGGCGAACCAGAACGTGGAGCCCTCTCCGGGGACGCTGTCGAAGCCGATGTTTCCGCCGAGCTTCTCGATGAAATGGCGAGTGATCGACAGGCCCAGCCCGGTACCGCCATGCTTGCGGGTGAGGGAGTCGTCGATCTGCTTGAAGGGCTTGAAGACCTTGTTGACATCGCTTTCATCGATCCCGCATCCGGTGTCGATGATACAAAACACCAGTTGTTCTTCGCCGGCCTCGCCGTCACCGTCGGTTCGATGAAGTTCCAGCGCGACATGCCCCTCGCTGGTGAACTTGATCGCGTTGCCGATCAGATTAATCAGCGACTGGCGGATCCGCTGCGGATCGGTCCGTATCTCCATTGGAATGGCGGGATCGATGTAGACCAGCAGATCGAGGCGTTTCTCCTGGGCTGACTTCTTCAGCAGGATGACGATGCCCTCGATGAGCTCGTAGATGTTAAAGCGGGTCTCGATGATCTGCAGTTCCCCCGACTCGATCCGGGAGTAGTCGAGAATCTCGTTGATCAGCACCAGCAGTTCGGAAGCGGAACGCCGAATCGTGGCAACGTATTCGGTGTGCGCATCGTCGATGCGGTAGTCCCCGAGCAGGTCCGCAAATCCGATGATGGCGTTCATCGGGGTGCGCAGTTCATGGCTCATGTTGGCCAGCAGACGCGACTTGGAAAGACTCGCCTGATCGGACTGGATGCGGGCGATCTCCAGTTCCTCGTTGCGGCGGCCCACCTCCTCGATACGTTGTCTCAGGCGGGCGGTCGCCATACCGACCGCCCGCGTCCGTGTCTCCCGGGACGCCTCGATGCGCTGCGACATGTCGCCGATTCCCTGCTCCAGCGCGGTGATTTCGCTGAGTTCCCCGGTCTTGCGGTGTCGGTCGTCGGACAGGCCGCCGTCAGTGAGCAGTGTCGCCAGAACCCGGCCGAGCGGGCGGGAGACGGCACGGGCCACGGCAAAGCAGGCAAGGGTCGCTGTTCCCAGTATCAGCAGGGTGACGAGGATGGCGCGGGTTACTACCTCGGCCCTGGCGTTGTTCATAGGGATGGTGGACAACACGATCGTGACGGTACCGGCGGGAGCCGCTTCGGAGTCCGATGAAGCGTTCGGGTTACGCGGGATCGGTTCGCGGAACGTGAGCGTGCCGGCGCCGAACAGGGCGGCAACCAGCCGGTTCATCGGACCCGATGCAGGTGTCGACACCCGGTCACTGGACTGGGCCAGTTCCATCAGCGTCTCTCCGTCCAGCGCGACGATGGATACCTTTTCCACACCGACCTGCCGCAGCGTCGAGTTTGTGACCTCCAGGAGTTGATCGAAGTCGGCGTCCCGCAGTGGACGTGCGACGGCCAGGGCAGTGAGCCTCGCAGTCTCGCCGCCTCGCGCGCGTGTATCCGCCTCGAGGTCGCCGAGCGCATCGACCGCATAGTAGAGGGTGACGAAGAGCGCCAGCAGGGTCACCGGCAGGATGGCCAGGAATACCACACGATGGATGATCTTCCAGGACTTCATGGGGCGCCATAGTGACATCGCGCCCGGGGTAGAACAAGCGAACACCCGGCCCCCGAGGGGTTTAGAATGACAGGTTTCGCGAAGACAACAGAGTAACGTCATGGATATCCGGACCGTGGATGAATGCATAGGGAACACGCCGCTGGTCAGGTTGCGGAAACTGGTCGGCGCGCCCGGTGTGGAGGTGCTGGCGAAACTGGAGGGCAACAATCCGGCAGGGTCGGTCAAGGACCGCCCCGCGATAGAGATGATCCGCCAGGCGGAGAACCGCGGCAATATCCGGCCCGGAGATACGCTGATCGAGGCGACGAGCGGAAATACCGGTATCGCCCTGGCGATGGCGGCCGCCGTCAAGGGTTATCACCTGGTCCTGATCATGCCGGAGACCATGAGCAGAGAGCGCCGCGCCGCGATGCGCGCCTACGGTGCGGAGATCATCCTGGTGTCCGCCGAGGAGGGCATGGAAGGTGCGCGGGACCGGGCCAAGGCGATGGAATGCGAGGGTCGGGGACGCGTTCTCGACCAGTTCGCCAGCCCGGCCAATCCGTTGTCACACTATCTGGGCACGGGGCCGGAGATCTGGCGAGACACCAGCGGCGGGATCACGCATTTCGTGAGTTCCATGGGGACGACCGGGACCATCATGGGCGTCTCCCGGTTTCTCAAGGAATGCAACCCCGCGATACGCATCATCGGCGTCCAGCCCGCCGAAGGTGCGAAGATCCCGGGCATCCGCAGATGGCCGCCCGCCTATCTGCCGTCGATCTACAAACCCGAACGCGTGGACACGATCGTCGATGTGACGGGAGAAGAGGCCGAGTCCACCATGCGTGACCTGGCGGCACGCGAGGGTATCTTCTGCGGCGTCTCCGCGGGTGGCGCGATGGCGGCGGCGCTGAAAATCGCCGAAGGCCTGCGCGAGGCGACGATCGTCGTCATCATTCCCGATCGGGGTGACCGCTACATCTCGACCGGGGTCTTCCCGGGGTAGGGCTCCAGTGAACGTAATGGTATTCGACATCGAGACCGTACCCGACATCGATAACGGGCGCGGTCTGTTCGGGCTGGACGGGCTGTCGCGTGAGGACGTTGGCAAGGCGATGGCGCACCTGCGCCAGCAGAAGACGGGCAGCGAGTTCCAACCGCTCCATCTGCACCGGATCGTGGCCATCTCGGTGACCCTGCGTGCGGGGGACAGCTTCCGCGTCTGGTCCCTGGGCAAGTCCGACGCGCCGGAAGAGGAACTGGTGCGGCGCTTTTTCGACGGCGTCGAGCGCTATTCCCCCGATCTGGTTTCGTGGAACGGCAGCGGATTCGATCTGCCGGTCCTGCACTACCGGTCGCTCTTGCACGGTGTCTCGGCACCGCGCTACTGGGAGGTCGGCAACGAGGACCGCGCCTTCAGGTACAACAACTACCTCGGTCGGTTTCACTGGCGGCACCTCGACCTGATGGATGTGCTGGCGGGATACCAGATGCGCGCCGCGGCCCCGCTGGACCAGGTGGCCTCGATGTGCGGGTTTCCGGGCAAGATGGGCATGAGCGGGGCGAAGGTCTGGGACACCTGGCTCGAAGATGATGTCCAGTCTATCCGGGACTACTGCGAGACCGACGTCCTTAACACCTACCTGGTCTACCTGCGCTTTGAGCTGATCCGCGGGCATCTCGATCACGCGGGTTACGAACGCGAATGCCAGTTGGTAAAGGACACACTGCAGGCCTCCGGCAAACCCCACCTCGAGGCCTTCCTGTCTGCCTGGACCGATGGCACGGGGGAATCCGCGCGGGAGACGTCGGCGGAGTAACGCACTAAGGCGATTGCCGGAAAATGATATACCAGATCGCGCCGGATTTTCGTTCGTCATCAAGACGCGACAACAGGCGCATAGTCGAACTATGTAACGGTTGTCGCAACACAGAGGACGGACGACAAAGACAAGCAGGATGGTATGTCATTTGACAGAAATCGCCTAAGGCGCGGTGTCTTATCGCCTTCCCTTTTTGAGGGGAAAGGCCGGGATGGTGGGGGCCGAGGGCGAGGCACCGAGCTGCCGGATGGTCTCGACTCCCCCACCTGACCTCCCCCCTGCCAGGGAGAGGGAGACAAGCATCGTCCGTAGACGAGGAAACCGCTGCGCAAGAGCGCTCAGGCTGCGTTCAGGCTCTCCTCCATGGCGACCCCACCGAACGCCGCTTCCAGGCGGTTGAGCAGGCGGGAGAACTCCAGGTTCATGATGGCGAAATCCCCGTCGAAGCGGTCGGCTGCGGTCTCCGCCTCGAGCTCGGATGACTCGTTCTGGATCAACTCGAGAAAACGCAGTCGTTTCAGCGTCAGGTCCTCGTCGAGGACGAACGAGATGCGGTCGTCGAAGGTCAGCCCGAGGCGTGCGACACGTTTGCCGGCGGTGAGGTGCGCGCGGATCTCTTCGCTGGAGAGGTCCTGCTTGCGGATGCGGATGATACCGCCGTCTCCATCCGGGTCGCGGAGATCGCATTCGTCCTCGATGACGAGGTCGTCGGGCGCGCTGTCCCGTTCCAGCCAGTCCGTCATCAAGGCGCCCGGAGAATGGCTGACCACCAGGGGCGTCAGGGAGAGTGTGCCGATCGTTTCGCGTAGTAGGCCGGTGAGTTCGTCGGCCTTCTTCGTGCTGCCGGCATCCACCAGCAACCGGCCATAGCCTGAATCGTCACGGGTGTCGATGTAGGCGAAGGTGCGGCTGCTTTTGGTGAATGCCCTGGGCAGCATCTCCAGCACGACATTGTCCTTCAGGTCCAGACGTTCACGGTTGCGCAGCTTGCGGCCTTCGTTCTCCTCGATCTCGGCCGCGCGCGCCTCCACCACCTCCCGGACCGCGGCGGCGGGCATGATCTTCTCCTCCCTGCGGGCACAGATCATGATGCATCCGTTGGTTACGTGGACGTTCTGCCGTCCCTCGCGGCCCAGGGGCGGGGTCCAACCGGTGCAGAACGGTTCGAGTGCGCCGACCGAGCGGGCCGGGCGCTCCGAAAGTTTTGTGTCAAGTTCATCCGGGGAGAGCGTGAATGGCCGGGTAAAACGATAACAGAAAAGGTTTCTAAACCACATGTGGGTACCTGTCCTCGATCGTGAGTGGGGAAGGGCCGCGCATTCTGCACAAGGTTTCGGGTGGCCGCAACCGGTCGCCAGTCGTTCTGTAGATCATGAGGCGAAAGGCGCGTAGCCGGCTGGAGTGATACGAAGAAGCGGAATCTACGTCGAGCCCAGTTTCATCACCAGGCGCAGATTCGTCCGCGGAAAAATCGTCTCCGTCGCGTTGAGTTCCTCGCACAGTTTCTCGATCACCCGATCGGTGGCGGCGTTGGCGCAATGATGCAGTCTTCCCGTCAGGGTCCGCGCATCGGGATCCGGTCCCAGATCAGCCTCTGTGGTGTAGAGGGCACGTAGGACTCGACGCGCCTCCTCGGGCAGCTCATCGACGGTGATGTGGTGGGGCGTTTGCTTGCGCCTGGCCTTGAGCGTCTCGAGCTCGTGTTGCAGGGTCTCGATCTCCTCTTGCAGCGCCGCCTTGTGCCGCACGAAC
>JAJDOJ010000204.1 GCA_022340215.1 Gammaproteobacteria bacterium | reverse complement strand
GCGCCGGTTGCCGCGCCTGGATGACGAACGATCCCGGCGCGGCGCTGTCCCTGCTTTGCTTGGGCACCGGTCTTGGGCTTCCTGCCCAAGCCGTTCACTGCTTCGCAGCTCACCCGGCGCAATCTGGTATGCCATTTTCCGGCAATCGCCTAAGCAGACAGACTTGCGAATTTTCGCCCAATACTGAAGAATTTCGCGGTTGGGCGCAGGTGCCGCGCCGAGAAAAAAATGGTGCCGCGAGACATAGGGGGAACGACAACGGACCCGGCATCCGCTCCCGGAGAGGCCGGCGTTGGAAAAATGAGGATGGAGTATTCGCCATGGATCTTTTTCATCTGATATTCCAGAATCTTGGGGCGTCCAGGGCAACGGCCGGAGAGACGACCGGCGGTGCAGGATGCGACGACCTGCCGCAGGCTGTCGAACGCGTGGTCGACGAGATATCTGTGCAACTGCGTTCGATACCCCGTTACGCACGCGTACTCACCGGGCCCGTATCCACTACCTTTACGTACATCGACAAGATCGTTGAGAACACCCCCGGTGCGATCCCCTGCCGCCGGTCAACCTTTGTCGACGATCCGAGGGTCAACGCCTTCTTCAGCAGCCCGCAGCACCTCCAGGAGGTCTTCAGCCATAGCGAGGAAGTGCGCCAGGTGTTCCGGACGGAACCCGAGGCCAGCGAATGCTGGGCATTGCTCTGCATGCGCAAGGAAGAGCGCAGAAAGATCGGGATGGCCGACATCGACGGGTCGATCCGCAAGGATGTCCTGCAAACGGCCGTGAACTTCACCGACCACCAGGTCATCTCTCCTGCGGCGAACGAGCCCGGGGCCCGCTGTGCCCTGAAGTGCTGTATCTTCAAGAGCCTGCTGGCGTATATCCGGGAAAAGGTCTCCTCGGCGCGGACCCGGTCCGAGGAACTGGGATCCCGCCTTAGGTCGCTACAGGGCCGGTTGCGTCGCCTGAAAGAGGGCCGGAATACAGGCGGGACGTTATCGGGACTGCAGGAAGAAATCGACCAGGTCGAGAGCGAGCTCGCCATGGCGGAGCCGCGCCTGGAGACGACCGATGATCTGCTGCAATACCTGGTAGACACGCTGTCGAATCCCGGGGCGTTTATTCAGACTGAAATCCGGTCCATGCGCCTCAACCGTATGGGTACGCGCATCGAGGCGGACTCCGCCGAGCCGGGTTACGAGCTGAATTTATCGGAAATCAAGGTCGCTTCGAGAGAGCCCCGGATCGGCGCAATGGTCCGATTCCCTCGCGATGAACTGCTGCCGCGGGACGATTTTGTCAAGCAGGCGAACCTCTTCCTCTCCCTGTAACCGCTGCCGTTTCGCGCCCCATTCCCGCCGCTTGACGATTGTTTGACGGTTTTCTGAGCCGATCTATGACGCCCTGGCGATATCTTCCGCAGTGTCAATCACGGCACTGCGAGGAAACCGCCATGACTTCTATACTCGAGATGATCGGCATCGGACTGATCCCCGGATTCATTCTGCTGGACCTGCTCTATCGCCACCGTCGCTATGACGCCACTCGTTTCTGGCGACTGCGCGCCCTGGCGGTGACGGCGTTTACCTTCTTCCTGGCTACGGCCGTCGCCCTGTTCTGGGGAGCTCTGCTCGCGGACTACAGCCTGTTCGACGCCAGCGGCCTGGGAATCGTCGGTGGTGCGGCACTGGGTGTGTTCGTATACGAGTTCATCCACTACTGGTATCACCGCGCCGCGCACCAGTCCGATTTTCTCTGGCGCCTTGCCCATCAGATGCACCACAGTGCCGAGAGTCTGGACGCCTTCGGGGCCTACTATCTGCATCCGGTCGATGCATTCTTCTTCACCACCTGGAGCAGTCTGGTGTTTTTCCCGCTACTCGGCGTACAGCCCGAGGCGGGCGCGTTGGGGGCGGCCTTCCTGACCTTCAACGCCATGTTCCAGCACGCGAACATCCGTACACCGCGCCGGCTGGGATACCTGATCCAGCGCCCCGAGAGTCACGCCGTCCATCACGGGCGCGGCATCCATCGCTACAATTATGCCGATCTCCCGCTGTGGGACATGATCTTCGGAACGTTCCGCAACCCGGAAACCGCCACCGGCGAGGTCGGGTTCTACAAGGGGGCGTCCTCGAGGCTGTTGTCGATGCTCTTCTTCCGCGACGTATCCAGATCCGCGAACACGGGGGAAGCGGGCGATTCCGGGATGGAACCGGTTTCAGAGCCTCCCCGCTGACCTCGCGGTCTGCAGTCAATGCGTCGGGTTAGCGCAGCATAACCCGACAGCGCGCCAAGGAGGCGACGTCAGATACTGAACGGGAAGGGGGGCTCGCCCTCGAAGGCGGGATCCGAAATCGACGGATCCTGGCCTTCGGCGGGGTAGGGGATCTCGAGCCGGGTGACCAGACTGACCGGCGGACCGGCTGGACCGAAGTCCTCCACGATCGACGCGATGTTCACCAGTTCCACGTCGATCCGGTCCCGCGAGACGGTCATCACCGAATAGCCGTGCGCCGTGGTATCCGCGTAGCGTAGGTGGGTGTTCACCACGGGATCCTTCAGCGCAAGAATCTCATCGCGTGTGGCTCCTTCGGCTGCGGCGATACCCGACCGCACGCCGTTCGACAGCGTATTGTTCATGTTGGTAATGAAGCCGCCGCTCGTCGCGTCGTCGATAGCGATCAATTGACGGACGAGGCTTTCGGTCGGCGTGGGGTCCTCGAAGCGCGACAGTCTCTCCGTGGCGGCAAACTGGGAAACCGAACTGACCGAACCGGTAACGACCTCGACCGCGGCGGGGGTCGATGTGCCCGCGGGCGCGTCCGGATTCTCGAGCACGATGCCCGCCATGTGGGCGTGAAGGTCCCCGGAGATCGATACCACGTTTCGGATCCCGGACTGCCTCAGAAACCGCATCAGTTCCACCCGTTCGCTGTTGTAGCCGTCCCAGGTGTCGCCCGAGAGCACGAGGTCGGGAATGCCCTCGCCCAGCTCGGTGGTGTTGACGCGCAGGTGCATCAGCGGGACGGAGTTTGCCCAGAGGTTCCAGCGCGCGTCGGAGGCCTGCATCCTGGTCTTCCACCATTGCTTCTGGGTCGGTCCCAGCATCGTGCCGGGCGGGCTGTTGCGGCGCGGGTTCAGGTGAATCTGGCCGAGGAAGAGGAAGGTGTCTGGATTGCCGTTGTTCGCGGTGCGGCCCGCGTCGAGGTCGTTGACGACGTTCAGCGGCAGTGCCACGCGCGAGGCGAAGAACAGGGGATTGTTTCCGGAGATATCTTCAGTGATCGCGTGGTCGCTTCGATTGGTGCGATTGTCGGTCAGCACGAGGTTGACGAGTTTGCCGTAACGAAGGTTGCGGTAGACCGTCATGCTCCCGCGCGCAGCGACCGTATCCGGGTTCGTCACCTGGTTGGCCCCGTCGATACCGTCGTTCGTCGAGGTCCCGACGTCGACCGGACGGAAGCCGTGAGCGTGCCACGGGGTATCGAACGCGGGATCACCGCCGATCAGGTTGGACGGCGTGAACTCATACCACGCCTGATTGGCCGCAACCTTTCGCGGTTGTGACGGTTCGTCGACGCTGCTGTTCGCGCCCCGATCCTGGTAGTTCGCCTCGGTCTGCCAGTTGTCGTCGGAAAACTCGTGGTCATCCGTGACGTGAACGAACGGCCAGTAGGCCCGTGCCGCGCGTAGGTCGGGATCGGACAGGAAGGCGAGGTAGAGGTGCCGGTAATCTTCCAGCGTGCGGGCAAAGACGATGCCGTCGCTCGAGCGGCCCCCGTCCGGGAACGGCCCGATCGCTCTCAGGACACCGTCGCGGTCACGCAGACCGCCCGGTAACGGGTCGTTGCGTTCGTCGAGCGGCTGCTGCAGCGGTTCGTTGAGTGTCTCGTAGATGAAATCACCGAGATGCAGGACGAAGCGGATCCGGTCCCCGGGCGCGGCGGCGAGGTCCTCGTTCATCACTCGCCGGTAGGCGCCGTAGAAACCGTGCAGGCGATCCTGGCAGTTCACCACGGCGAACCGGACCGGACGCTCGTCCGCCGGGTCCGGGGCGGTCAGCGTACGGCCGGTCTGGGAGACCGTGCCGACAGCCGACAGAAACCGGTAGAAATACTCGGTGTCGGGCTGAAGGTCCTCGACGAGCACGCGCAGGGTGTGGTGGCTGGGCGGGCCGACGCTGTAGACGTTCTGGATCAGGACCTCGTCAAAGGCCGGGTCGGTGGCTACCTCGAGGGTGACGGACACGCTGGCCTGCGGATCCCCCTCGGGTTCGGCGCGGGTCCACAGGATGACTGAACTTGCACGGGGGTCGCCGGAGGCGACGCCCTGTGGAAAGCCGGCAGGGGCTTCCTGAGCCGACCCGCTTCCACAGGAGTTGAGGCCCGTGCCGACGGCCGCGGAGGCGGCGAAGGAACCGGCGATTTTCAGGAAATCCCTGCGATGCATGGCTGTGGTTGATCTAGCTCACGTGAGGCGCGAAACACCCGTAGTGAAATTAGTGCATAATACCTAATAAGACAGGGTAAAAAGCACTAATAATATTATGTTTTATAAATGGAAAGTATCCAGTATTCTGGCCGAGTGGGGTATGGCTAAATTATTCTGCATGACCATTCCGGACGCCTATAATTTAGTTTAAAGCCACGCTTCGCGCTCAGGACGTGGCGACAAACGATGGATTCTTTTCACGCTGACGCGGGGAGTAAGTCATGCAGAATCCGATTCGTACCTCTTATCGGTTTATTGTCTCTTTCCTGACCGCCATTTCGCTCGGTATTCTGACATCGGCATGCTCGGACAGTGGGGGCGGTGGTGGCACCAACGGTGGCAGTAACGTCACGACCCAGCAGGCCCAGCAGAGCGCAGCGAGAAGTCTCAATGACTCCATCGGGACGCTAGGAAGCGGCGCCGGGTCGGTTGCGGACGCACCGGCGACAGAGGCGGTAGGGAAAGCGCTGGGGATAGACCCGTCGTCGCTGGGCGTAGGGGACGGCACGACCACCCGGCAGTTCCAGGAAGTCGTCGACACCCTGATCAACGATCCGAACGCGACCGTAACACGGGTCGGCAACACCGTGACGGTCGACCCGCTCGAATCGCAGGTCTGCCAGGAGATCATCCAGGCCGCCGGTTCCAGCGTGCCGCTCGATCAGGCGACGTGCGAGCAGTTGCTGAGTCACTTGACGATGGAGATCGTCATCGTCGACGAGAACAACAGCATCATTCGGTTCAATTTCGACAACAACGTGTTCCTCACCGCGGAGGCTTCACCCAACAAGGTGCGACTGAGTACGGACCTGGCGGAACTCAAGCAGGTCTTGGCCGCGTTAAACGAGGTCCTGAATCCCGGTACCGACCCCGGACTTCCCGCCGTCATGACGGGTGAGGTCGCTGCAACCGCGGAAGCGCTGGGTTCGAACCACGGACGGACGACCCTTGAGGTCTCCAAGCCCGTCAACATCTCGGGGACGTCGAACGGTCAGCCGGTCAGCCTCGCACTGGGTGCGGGGGTCATACTGCAGACGGAGATCAACGAAAACGACTCGACCGCGGCTTTTACCGTGGCAATGGGGTCCATCCTCGCCAACTTCCCGGTAACCGATGCGGGACAGAACGTATTCCCGTCCGAACTGTCGATCGCCGGACTGACGGCCAACGGTTCGCTGACCAATAGCGGCAACAGCCTGCGACTGGCCAATCTCGGAATCGGCGGGTCACCGGCGACCTTCAAGGTCGGCGGAGTCGAGGTGCTGGGTATCGGTTTCACCAACTCCGAGATTTCGGTGGATGGAACGTCCC
>JAJDOJ010000203.1 GCA_022340215.1 Gammaproteobacteria bacterium | reverse complement strand
TGTCGCGCCTTGATGACGAACGATCCCGGCGCGGCGCTGTCCCTGCTTTGCTTGGGCACCGGTCTTGGGCTTCCTGCCCAAGCCGTTCACTGCTTCGCAGCTCACCCGGCGCGATCTGGTATGCCATTTTCCGGCAATCGCCTAACCCTTCGGGCGCTGCTCCCCTGGTGTCAGCCGCGTTGCAGCGTTTGACAGATGCCTGGAGTCGGTGTTCGCGCAAGTCGCATCAAGAGACTTGCATAGCAGCCAGGAAGCCTCAGTCCAGCCTGATTTCGCAAGAGGGTGAATCTATCGGTCTTCTGCTCAGGCTTTCGATCAGAGCCTGCACTTCCACTTTCTTCGCCTCTTCTCAAAGAATGCAGGGCCCTGCTTGTCACTGTCTGTCTCGGCATCGCGTCGCTTCGATCATTGTCCACTATCTTACCGTTTGGCTAGCACCTGACAGAGTGTGTGGCACCGTCCCTGGCGCCCTGCAACCATTTTCCGGAAACGACATCGATCCCGCTTCAGGCCATGGCCAGGAAGGCCGCGGCTCCGAGGATCAGGACCAGCGGAGAGTCAACGATCGCCATCACGGTCATGCACACCTGGCAATCAGCATCACTAGACAAACCGAGGAACCTGCGGGACTTGGTCATGAGGACGTCCTCCCCGTTTGCTCAATAAGTGTCCAGGACAATATCTATCACTATAATGGTTGTCAAGTAATTGTCCATTTATTTTTCCCGTCGAGAAGGTGGGTGAGCCCCGTGAGCCATGGGCCATCGAAGAACGCCGCGTTCCGCGCGCGAACGAACAATCTGGTGGTGAGCGGAGAGACACCGCGTGCTGGCGGAAGATTACGGGCTATTTCCCCGGCCAATGCCGCCACGGGACATCGGTGTCTCCATACTGACCCCCTCGGCCGTCAGTACCTGGTGCAGCGACTCTTCAAGAATAGCGCGCGCGTGACCGGTCGCATTATGCAGTTGTGCGTGGAGCAGCGCGTCAGCCGCGTTGGTGTTCTCGCATTCGGCGCTGTAGCTCTCGAAGTTTCGTAACGAAAAAACCAGATCGGCGAGATGGCGAGGGCACTCGCACTTCACGGTCGTCGAAATTGTCGCAATACGTGACAGCTGGGCGGCGGTGTAACGTCGGTACGGCGCCTGTCCCAGCGCGCTCGAGTCGGTCGTTTCATCAGGCCACAAACGCCCTGTCGACGAACTGCACCATGGTTGCAGGTCGGTCAACCCGACCGGAGCGCGCAGTGCGACAATTTGACGCGACTGCAGGCGATGAGCCGTCTCCTCGCGCGCGAAGGCGTAAACCACAACCGCGCGACGGGCCTCAGTCAAGCGAAGCAACTGATTGACCTCTCCCGCCGTTCTGCCGGTCACGCTGGGGTATTCGAGGACGATGACGTCGGGACACCTGGCTGGCGCCTCCCTGCGAAATGTATCCGGATCCGAAGTGGCGGCGACAATCTCCACTCCCGGCAGCTCCGTCCCTGCGTTAAGAAGTCGAGTTGGCAGCGCCTCGCCAAGAACGGCGACACGATAGGGCCGGTTTAGTTCGTCTGCTTTGAGGGGCAACGTTGCGTCCACGAGGTCGGAGTCCAGGCGCTGCTGCAGTTCCGGCCCTTCAAGATTCGCGACGCTGCCGATGGCATGGCCGGCATCGACCAGCCGCTTGATCAAAGCCAGCCTAAGCACGTCATCGCGACTGTAACGCCGCCCGCCCTTGGCACTGCGCTGCGGTGTCACCACTGCGTAACGGCGCTCCCACACGCGCAATGTATCGGCAGTTATGCCGGTCAGGCGAGCCACCGCGCCAATGCGATAATTGGATTCCGGCGCTGCGGATGCTCTGGATACTTCAGGAGATTTGGCCATTCGATCCACCCATTGTCCATGTTTTGTCCAGTATAGCACTGCGAGCTCAATCGATGACAGCTATAGGGAAGAAGTTATCCCCTGTCGGTAGAGATCCGGATAGGTTGCCGCGACGTAAAGCAGGAGACTAGCCAGGAAATACATCGAGGAACGACAAAATGAACCATGAATTCGATAGCTTCGGCGATAGCCATCGGACCGAAGAGGTCAATTGGATCGACAGTGTTGAGTGGTCCGACGAGGCAGATTGGCAGATAGACATCGATCCGCCTGCCGATATGGAGGCCGACTTGGATCTCCTGCTGGTGGAATTAGGGATAAGCAGGTCCGAGGCGTGGGAAGCTGATACCCATTACCAATTGATGTAACCATGCCTCCCCCCCGTCCTGTGAAATTCGCCGACGCCGGCTGATTCATGGCTGCCCGACGACATGTCAGGAGCGATTCCCTGACATATTTCGACGATGAGCCTGTTGTTGTGCCTCGACGACGGAGGTGCGTTATGTGTTGCCACAGTTGCTGCTGTGGTCGGTCGGTGAGCTTGCTGACGCAATCTTACGTGCATCCGCAGTTGGAGCAGATCTTCGATTACCGGCAGCAGGCCTTTGCCGGTCTGTTCGGTAGTGTCGAAACGACCCGTGCGGCGTCTGCTCCCGCGGGGGCGACATCTGGGCATGGCTCAGCATAAAAGTCGCGACTTTCAATATGCCGGTCTATCGATGGTTGATTCGCCTGTGCGCTGCAGCGAGTGCCCGCCGATCTGCAGCGTGGCAAGGATTGGTGTTGCTGTGTCGGGTCCGAAACAGGCTTCCGGTGCGTACATCGTGGCCGGGGCTTGGGGCCGGGTTGCAGGCGGTGTGATGCCGCTCGGGGGTGTCAGGATTCGGCGGCAGTCCTTTCCAGCACACGCACGATCGACTGCACGGTGACCATGCCGATCAGTTTTTTCTCGCCCTTTTCCACCACACCGAGTAGACCGCGGTGCTTTACCAGCAGGCGTATGCACTCCAACAACGGCGTTTCGGGATGTGTCAGCACAAAATTCGGGTCCATGACTTCCTGAAGCGGTATCGGCATCAACGCCTTAAATCGGTCAGCGCATTTCATTTCGCTTCGTCCGCCGATAAGCGAGGACAGTTTGAGGTTGTGGTCTAACAGTCCGCCGGAGGCGGTACCCATGCCCATCAGGTCTATCTCGCCGGTGATCGGCAGAAGATGGGCGAGAAGTACGCGGAAGTGGAATTCACCCACCAGCGTGCCTTCCGCGTCAAGAATCGGCATCGCACGGACGCCGTGCTGCTCCAGAAGCTTGAGCGCATCGGCTACGGTCTGCTCCGGGCTGGCCGAGACGAAGTCGGTGAACATGGCTTTGGCGCAGGTCATGGTTTCTCCAGGTCACGTGGCGCGGTGTCGAACCCGCCGGGTGTCAGGGGGCGATCGGGATGGAAAAGAAGTCGAAGAACAGCGCCATGAAGACCGAACACACGATTAGAGTGACCAGCATGGCCGGGGTTCCTTTTCGAAACCACAGCCCCGGCGTGATGGCCAGGGACGGGTCTTTCTCGCGCTTCGCCAGGCGTTCCGAGATGGTGACGATGAATACGTTGGCGGTCGATCCGATGTGGGTGCCGTTGCCACCCATGCCGACGCCCATGGCGAGGCTCCACCATAGTGGCGTGACGGCCATGCCCTGTGCCTCCATGCTCAGGATGATCGGGATCATCGCCGCCGTGAACGGGATGTTGTCGATGGCCGCGGACAGGATCGCTGCGACCCACAGCAGGGCGATGGACGCCAGCATCAGATCCTGCTGGACGACCGGAACGATGAGTTGACCGAGATACTGCAGAAACTGACTGTTTTCCACCCCGCCGATCAGTACGAACAGGGACAGAAAGAACAGCAGCAGCGCGTGTTCCACCTTCTCCAGCGCGCTGTCGACGTGAATGTGACCGGCGACGTAGAACAGCGCGACCAGGCCGCTGGCCGCCACCACCCAGGCTTCCCAGTTGAGCTGTCGGTGCAGCACGAACAGCAACACCATGAACGCGAGCACCACCAGCGATCGCATCCAGGTCTTGCGGTCCTCGAACTCGAAGGTCTCGGCAAACTCGACGTACGCCGGCTTGATCGCCAATTCCCGCCAGAACAGAAACCGCAGTGTGACCAGGATTGCAAGCCAGGCAGCGAACACCGGGCCGATCATGCGCAAGAAGAAGGTGTTGAAGTCGATGTCGGCGGCGGAGCCGATCATCAGGTTGGGCGGGTCGCCGACCAGGGTTGCGACGCCGCCGGTGTCCGACAGCAGTGCGGCGGCGAACAGGTACGGAATCGGTGAGACGCGCAGGATCTGGCAGATGATCAGAATAAGCGGCCCGAAGATAATCACCGTGGTCACGTTGTCGAGCAGCAGCGAGAACACGGTGACCGCGGTGCCGAGCATGGCCAGCAGCACGAATTGCCGGCCTCGTGAAATCCGGGTTATCCAGAAGGCGATGGCCTGAAAACCGCCGGTCGGGATCATGATGCCGACGATCACCATCATCGCCGCGAGCAGGAAGATGACGTTCCAGTCGATGGCTTCGATGGCCAGTTTCGGGTCGTAGAAGCCGAATATCTGGCCGCTGAAGACCATCGCGGCGGCACCGAGCATGGCGACCTTGCTGCGGTGAATGCCGTGCAGGGCCTCGGTGAATATGCCCACGAAGGTCGCGAACAGGATAATTGCGGAGACCGCCATCGGAGTGCTCATGGTGAGCGCTACCAGTCCATTTGCATGAGCAGATTCAGTGGTCATCGGGAATCCTCGGGTCTGCAGTATCTGGGCGGTCACGGACCGGGGAGCCATCAGGACGACCATGCCAGCGGATCAGCCGAGTTCCATGGGTGCAGGCGTTGTTCGCGGTCACAGGTTCAATATCCTCGTCGGACGGTTCCGGGGGGGCAGGCCGGATTCGGGTTTTCGCGCAGCTTCGGTTGGACCTCGATGGCCTCGTACATTTTGTACCTGGTCAATCAGCCGATTGGGTTCGTCGACTAGTGGCAACTCCGTGATTTCCTCCTTGATCAACTGCCGGGCAAGGTTGTGCAGATGGGTGTCCTTCCGCACGGAGCATGCCTGCTATACCCGTCACGGACAGGTTGTCACGGAAAGAGTGGGTCAGATCCGTTTCGTGGCAAGACGCGATGACGCGCAATAGCCGCTCTATTGCAAGGAATCGCAACGCCGCCACGGGACGAAGAGGGTGTGCGTGCCGGGAAAACCTGTCCGTGACGGGTATATATGACCTCTCCGACCATATCGCCACCTACAGATTCAGGCTCTCAAAAAACAGGGTGCAGGAGTTCGATTCCCCCAGCGCCTCGATCGCGAAAAGCAACCCGGTGATGCCGGTCAGGCGGACGCCGCCGAGCAGCGTCCGGCCGGGTCCAACCACATAGACTTGACGGGTGCGGGCGTACTCGAAGACCTTCCTGAGCAGGTCGATCAATAGCGCCATGGCAGACGGTCGTCGGACTGGGAACCACCAAGTCCCGGATGTCTGCGGGTCAGGGCCTTGAATAGTGATTGCTTGTCCATTGATGATTCGGGGCCAATGGGCCGGTTCGGGTAACCGGAACGAAATCATGTTATCACTTCACTTAGGCGATTTCTGTCAAATGACATACCATCCTGCTTGTCTTTGTCGTCCGTCCTCTGTGTTGCGACAACCGTTACATGGTTCGACGATGCGCCTTGTTGTCGCGTCTTGATGACGAACGATCCCGGCGCGGCGCTGTCCCTGCTTTGCTTGGGCACCGGTCTTGGGCTTCCTGCCCAAGCCGTTCACTGCTTCGCAGCTCACCCGGCGCGATCTGGTATGTCGTTTTCCGGCAATCGCCTTACGGTTCGTGCTGAATGGTCCACGGCGCCGGAAGATGGAATGCTGTCGTGCAGCAAGATAAAGGCACGCGCCCAGTAAACCCGGCTACGCCGTCAGGGGCTGGAGACCAGCGGTCTTTACGATCGAAATTGATGGGTTTTCCTGCACAGACCGTCAAGTTCTCATGAGCCTGCCTACTCGCAACAGAGATTCAATCCGCTGGGTCTTCGGCCTCGGCGGCGCCGTCTACTTTCCGGGAGCGTTCCGCGTCGAGCAGTGCCCGCTTTCGCTTCAGGCCCCAACGGTAACCGCCGAGGCCTCCATCGCTTCTTAACACACGGTGGCAAGGCACGAGCACGCAAACGCGGTTGGCCGCGCATGCCGAGGCGGCCGCGCGCACCGCCTTCGGCCGATCGATCCCTGCGGCGAGTTCACGGTAACTGATCACATCCCCCTCGCGCACGCTGAGCAGATACCGCCAGACCTTTACCTGAAAGGCCGTCCCGCGCAGATCGAGCGGCAGATCGGGCCGTGGCGCACCCTGACCGATGTGCGCGTCGAGTGCTTCGATCCAGTCGTCGAGTTCGGGGGCGTATTGCGCGGGAGAGGCAACGAGATCCGCTTTCGGAAACTCCGCCCGCAGTTGCTCCCGGAGCGTCTCGACGTCATTGCCGAACTGCACGCAGCACACGCCCCGCCCGGCGGCTGCCATCAGCATGGGACCCAACGCCGTATCGCGATACGCGTAGGCGATCGTCTCGCCCGCGCCGCCCGAGCGGTAAGCCGCCGGCGTCATGCCGATGTTGCGCATCCTTTCTCCGTAGACCCGACTGACGGACCCAAAGCCCGCCGAGAAGATCGCGCCGGTGACATCGTCGCCTTCCTTCAGGGCCGCCTTGAAGCGCTTCATGCGGACCGCGTCCTGATAGGCCTTGGGCGAGACGCCGAACGCGGACTTAAAGGCACGCTGAAAGCGAGACGGTGAAAGGCCTGCTCGTTTCGCGAGTGTTTTCAGCGTCAGGCGCTCTTCGGCGTGGGATTCGATCTGTCGTGCGGTCTCTACGAGCCTGCCTAGCCCGGGTGTGATATCCGTGGGCCGGCAGCGTTTGCAGGGTCTGAAACCTGAGGCCAGTGCGGACTTGGCGTCCGGGAAAAAACGCAGATGCTCGGGTCGAGCCGGCCGCGCGGCACACGACGGCCGGCAGAACGCGCCCGAGGTGATCACGCCGTAGAAAAACCGGCCGTCGAATGCCTTGTCCCGCGCCGCTGTTGCACCGCGCATTTCCTGTTCGGATGGCATTGTCATGTGTCCAACTCCTGGTGTTCCGCCGATGCCATTTGAACGCGGACTCCGCTGCAGGTCTATCCGTTTCTTGCCAGGCAATCTCTCGGGAAAGCTGGAATCCGCAACCGGTAACCGGCGCTCCACGGATTCGCTTCAGATTTTGGCACGAGGTTCGCTCTGGCAGAGATAACGAACGTCCCGTCGCAGTTCAATCTCCACCGCATGATAATCTCCGAATATTCCCCGGATTTCGCTGTGCTCATCCAGACTACAGTTACTACGCTTTTTTCGAGACTACGCTCGAAGAAAGAGGTTCTCCTACGGAGAACAGCCATAAGCATAGGCCCGTATATTAGCGAATCCTGTTGTTACTAACATGTTGTCGCGAAATATGCGCTAAGGCGATTGCCGGAAAATGACATACCAGATCGCGCCGGGTGAGCTGCGAAGCAGTGAACGGCTTGGGCAGGAAGCCCAAGACCGGTGCCCAAGCAAAGCAGGGACAGCGCCGCGCCGGGATCGTTCGTCATCAAGACGC